>DAMDNI010000146.1:0-7608 GCA_032083825.1 Bergeyella sp.
TACAATCATTGTGACAGACGGAGTTTTTTCAATGGACGGAATTGTCGCTGATTTAAAAGGAGTTTGTGATTTAGCAGATAAATACGATGCTTTAGTGATGGTTGACGATTCTCATGCAACAGGATTTATCGGGAAAACCGGACGAGGAACGCATGAAGCTAACGAAGTTATGGGAAGAGTGGATATCATTACTTCCACATTAGGAAAAGCTTTGGGAGGAGCGTTAGGCGGATTTACTTCCGGGAAAAAAGAGGTTATTGATATGCTTCGTCAAAGGTCAAGGCCATATTTGTTCTCCAATTCTTTGGCTCCCGGGATTGTAGGTGCAGCCATGAAGGTAATTGATATGATTTCAGAAGATACTTCTCTTCGTGATAAAGTCATGGAAAATGCGGAATATTTCCGGATCGAAATGAAAACCAAAGGTTTTGATATTCCTGATGGCGATGCAGCAATTGTTCCTGTGATGTTATACGACGCTCCGCTTTCCCAAAAAATGGCGGAAAAGCTTATGGATGAAGGTATTTATGTAATCGGATTCTTTTATCCCGTTGTTCCGAAAGGAAAAGCAAGGATCAGAGTTCAGCTTTCCGCAGGTCATACCAAAGAACATCTTGATAAAGCGATTGCAGCTTTTGAAAAAGTAGGAAAAGAGCTAGGAGTGATTTGAATACAATAAAATTTAATAAAAAACACGCTTTTATGCGTGTTTTTTATTCTTTAATAAGATATTCATTATAATGCCCTAGAAATTTTACATTGATATTAAGAGAATGCAATTCCTGCAGAACATTTTTAGCTAAAACAGGATGCCATTCATTCGCGACATTGATGAAGAAAAAATAATTTCCTAAACCGGTTTTCAAAGTGCGGCTTTCAATCTTGGAAAGGTTCATTTTACGCCAGGCAAATACAGATAAAACCTGATGCAACCCTCCGGAATGATCATCGGGAAGTGTGACTAAAAGCGAAGATTTTTCTGAAGTTTTCTGATAATCAAGCTGCAGCGGATTATTCCTTTTTTTTGAAATAACGATGAACTTCGTATGGTTTTGTTCAAAATCCTGAATGTTTTCATGAATCACCTTCAGGCCATACAATTTCGCAGAATAATGATTGGCAACGGCCGCCCATTTTTCATCGGGATTTTCTGCCACTAATTTCGCAGATGCAGCGGTTGAGCTATAATCCTGCGAAGGAATATCTTTATAATTCTGATGCCTGAAATGAAAAGTTTGCGCTAAAGCCTGCGGATGTGAAATGATTTTTTCAAAAGAATCATGATCAGGATGAATCATAAGGTGATGAGCAATCGGCATCACCACTTCCGTTTCTATAAAAACATCAAAATCGTACAAATAATCCAATGTCATGGAAACTGTTCCTTCAATCGAATTTTCCAGCGGAACAACAGCCTTGTCCACCAGCTTATTTTTTACGGCATTGAAGCAATCCAGAATGCTGGATTGCGGCACGAATTCTTCTTCATTATTAAAAATCTGGGAAGCAGCAATCTGCGTAAAGCTGGCTTCAGGACCGAGAAATGCAATTTTCATACAGCAAAAATAAAGAAAAACCTCTCAATCTGAGAGGTTTTTGAATTATTCTGATTTTACAACCGGTATTCTTTCTGAGATTCCGTTGTTGTTAAATGCTTCGATCTGGAAATAGTAAGCATCTGTTCTGTCTGCTCCTGTGAAAAAATATTCATTTTTTCCGTAAACCATAATGCTTCCGTATAATTTATCAGGAGATTTTCCCCAATAGATCACATATCCGTCAGCATCAGAATTCTGTTTCCATTTCATCCAAATGCTTCTTCTTTCGCCATATTTTTTGGGATCGGAACGTAAAGGGACAAAATCCTCCACTTTTCCGGGAGCTTTTCCACTGCCTTTTCCGAAAACACGGAATCCGCTTAGTGCAAATTTTCCGGTTGGCATTTTCAGATTTTCCATTTTCATGTAGCGGGCTTTTGCAGGCTTTTCAAGCTCAATATAATCATGCGGGACATCTGTCTGATTTTTGGATTTGTCAACAATGACAGTCCATTTTTTGCCATCATCGGAGCCGTAGATTTTGTATTGATGCATTTTTCCTAAAGTTTTTCCCATGAATTCTGCATCCTGATCTGCATAATTGATTTGAATGGCATTAATGGTAGAAACTTCACCCAAATCTGTCTGGAACCATTCTCCGGAATTCCCTGTTTTGGCTGACCAATAGGTTTTAATATCTTCATCAACGGCATAATTCGAATGGTAACCGCCCAAAGTGGACGAAACCTGAACCGGTTTATTGTAATTCAAAAGCATCCAGCCTGTAAATAATCCTTTTGTGAAATCTTTTCCCTGCGCAAATTGCGGAAGAAGGGTAGGATAATCACCATAAGCAGTATTGGTATACATTACATCATCTTTGTCAAAACCGGTTGGCCAGATTCCCAGTCTTCTTTCAAAATTGTTTTTTGTGGAAATGAATATCGTGGAAATATGCCACCAATTTCCATAATTATCCTGAAAAGTTGCTCCGTGTCCTGCTCCTCTCGCAAAACCTCCCGGCTTATACGAAAACGGATTATGTTGCTGGTATTCAAAACCTTCTAATGGATTTTTGGAAACATACACTCCATCGGAATATCCGCTGAATTCAGTTGCAGGAGCTCCGTACTGAAGATAATATTTATCATTATGTTTGGTCATCCAGGCTCCTTCTACAAATGGCTGGAGAAAAACGTTATCATTATATTCACCGAATCTTTCCCAACCATGATCCTCAGGCTTTAAACGAATGACAGGTTTTACAAAACCTTCTGACTGTAAAGTGTTTACCTTTACTTCAGTTCCTAAAAGAGGCCATTCGTTACTGGAGCCCCAGTATAAATACAGCTTGTTTTTGTCTTCATCATAATGAAATGCAGGATCCCATGCTCCGACTTTCAATGTGTCTACCGCGATTTTCCAGTCGTCTTTTGTGGGATTTGTAGATTTCCAGATTGGGAAATCCTGTTCCCATGTTGATCCGAAAACGTATAAGGTATCTTTCATCGCCCAAACTGCTGGAGCATTGAGATCATGAATGTATTTGTTGTCCCGTAGGAATTTCCTTTTAACAAAATTCCATTTCAGCATATCGTCGCTGTACCAGTAGCCTTCCTGATTGGTGGAAAACAGAAAAAGCTTTTTCTGAAAATTGACAATTACAGGATCGGCTGTTGCTCGGTGTTTCCCCTGTTTGGAAAAAACTTCGAACGGAGTATAGCCATAATCAATGTTAATGGGATTGCAATACGTTTTTTGCTGTGAAAAAAGCAGATTTGAAAACATAATTGCGGAAACTGCAAGAATAAGTTTCAATTTCATAAATAAGGGATTTTGAAAGAGTAAAATTGGCAAAATGAATACGAAATTTGATTTCAGTTACCAAAAACCAACATATTTTAATGATGTGAATTTACGAAAAAACTATGGCATTTGAAAGCAGCAGAAATATGAATATTTGATTTTCGGACAAAAGATTTCCTAGGTTTTTTCTCTCTTCACGAAAGCAATTCTATTTTCAGGATTCTTAACAAAATTGTTTTTATTTTTAAACAGAAATGATTTAAAATAATTTCATAAAAAAACCGGAGAAAAAACTCCGGTGTGAAAAAATTAAGATGATTATCCGAAATGCACTTCCGAATTAATACCATCATGCGGTTTTCTAAGCCTGATTTTTTGAGATTCATGAATTTCGGCTTTTGAATGTGCTGCAATAAAGCTTTTGATATCGGAAGTATTCATAGAGTCTGTTTCATATATTTTTGAAACCCGGTAAAAATCAAAAATGTTATGCACCATTTTACTTTCATAATGATCTTTAACGGAAACATTCACTGCGAGAACATTTCCATCAATAATCTGCGAAGAAAAAGACTGTTGCGGGATGCCTGCAATCATCAGGCTGTTTGAAATTTTATCGGATTTATGCCCATTGGTAAACAAACCGATAACATGAGTAGTTTTCATTTCATATGTTTTTAATGATTATTGAATTTTTAATAATATTACAAAAAATATTTTAAATGTGCAATATTTATGTATAATTATTTTTTATGATGTTTATTGAATCACTAATACTTTTTGGATTCATCAATGAAAGTCCTGCTGCTACAGGGTTGCAGCAAAATGGCCCCGCAAAATGCGGAGCCAAAAGGAATGAATGTTCAAGGGATGTTTACTTAAATCTTTTCGTTTTTAATTTCATCAACAATCTCCGGATTCAGAAGGGTAGAAGTATCTCCAAAATTGCTGAAATCTCCTTCTGCGATTTTTCTTAAGATTCTTCTCATGATTTTTCCAGAACGTGTTTTCGGAAGACCTGATACAAATTGGATCTTATCCAGTTTTGCAATTGGCCCTATGGTTTCGGTGATGAGCTGGTTAATTTCTTTTTTCAGATTTTCGCGGTCTCTGGTTTCGCCTGTTTCTTTCAGGATAACATAACCGTATAAAGCATTCCCTTTGATATCATGAGGATATCCTACAATAGCAGATTCTGCTACTGCAGGATGGAGGTTGATGCTGTCTTCGATTGGTGCAGTTCCCAAATTATGCCCGGAAACAATAATCACATCATCAACACGTCCCGTAATTCTGTAATATCCTACTTCATCTCTTAAAGCACCATCACCCGTGAAATATTTGCCCGGAAATGCAGTGAAATAGGTTTCTTTATATCTTTGATGGTCACCCCAGATTGTTCTTGCGATCCCGGGCCATGGAAACCGGATGCAGAGATTTCCATCTACCTGATTTCCTGTAATTTCGTTACGTTTATCATCCATTAAAACAGGCTGGATTCCCGGAAGAGGAAGGGTAGCGTATGTTGGTTTGGTGGGGGTGACAAATGGAACGGGCGAAATCATGATTCCTCCTGTTTCTGTTTGCCACCAGGTATCGACAATTGGACATTTTTTCTGTCCAACATGGTCGTTGTACCAATGCCATGCTTCATCATTAATAGGCTCACCAACTGAACCAATGACACGAAGTGACGAAAGATCATGTTTTTCTACCCATTCATAGCTTTCTTTTGCTAAAGAACGGATGGCAGTTGGAGCAGTATAAAATTGATTTACTTTATGTTTTTCGATGACTTCCCAGAATCTGTCTGGTTCCGGATAAGTTGGAACTCCTTCAAAAATTACGGTAGTTGCGCCGTTGCAAAGCGGACCGTATAAAATGTAAGAATGCCCCGTAATCCAGCCAATATCTGCTGTACACCAATAGATGTCATTTTCATGATAATTGAATACATTTTTAAATGTATAAGCTGTATAAACCATATATCCTGCACAAGTATGAAGCATTCCTTTTGGTTTTCCTGTTGAGCCGGAAGTATAAAGAATGAATAAAGGATCTTCTGCATCCATAATTTTGGTAACAAAATCGGCAGAAGCATTTTCGTATAAATTATCCAGCCAAATATCGCGGCCTTCTTTCATTTTTACATCTGTATGGGTTCTTTTTACAACCAGAACTTTCTCGATAGTTGGACACTTTTCTACTGCTTCATCGATGATTACTTTTAAATCAATAGCTTTATTTCCGCGGTAGCTTCCGTCAGAAGTAATGATTATTTTTGCCTCACAGTCGTTGACACGAGAAGCAACCGCTGATGCAGAAAATCCTGCAAAAATAACGGAATGTACTGCTCCCATTTTTGCACAGGCAAGCATGGTAATGGCCAATTCTGGAATCATAGGAAGATAAATACATACCCGGTCTCCTTTTTTGATTCCCAGGTCTGTAAGAACATTTGCCATTTTATTGACTCTTTCATACAGTTCTCTGTAGGAAATATGCTGTGCTTCTTCCTTCGGATCGTTCGGTTCCCAAATAATTGCAGTTTTGTCACCTCTTGTAGAAAGATGGCGGTCGAGACAGTTTTTGGTGATATTGAGCTTGGCATTTTTAAACCACTGAATTTTGGCCTCTTCCATATCAAAATCTACCACTTTTGTCCAGCGCTGATACCATACAAAGTTTTCGTCGGCGATTTTGTCCCAGAATTTTTTAGGATTTTTAATGGATTTTTTATATTGTTTAAAATAATCCGGCAAATCCACTATTGAATAATTTCTCATATAGATATAATTGTTTTATTGAAGTTTTAAAAGGTTTCTAAATTTAATAAAAATTGCTTAAGCCCGATAAAGGCTGATTTTCTGCTGAATTTCTTCCACGATATTTTCGTCGTCAATGGTTGGAGGCATCTGGAAGTCTTTCCCGTCAAGCATCGTACGGATTAATTTTCTTAAAATCTTTCCTGAACGTGTTTTGGGTAAACGGTTTACAACCATTACATTACGAAGGCAGGCAACAGCTCCGATTTTTTCGCGGACTAATGCAACGACTTCTTTTTCGACATCGTTTTCTGAAGTAACAATTCCGGATTTAACAACGGCAACAGCGAAAGGAACCTGACCTTTCAGGTCATCATCGATTCCTACAACGCAACATTCTGCTACATCCTGATGAGAGGAAACAACTTCTTCCATTTCCGAAGTGGAAAGCCTGTGACCGGCAACATTGATCACATCATCCACTCTTCCTGTTACGAAAATATATCCGTCTTCATCTTTAATGGCTCCGTCTCCTGAAAAATAATATCCCGGAAATTGAGAAAGATAACTGTCTTTGAATCTTTTATCATCATTCCATATTCCAAGTAAAGAACCGGGGCCAAGCGGAAGTTTTATGACAAGATAGCCTTCATGGTGCGGATCTAATTCGTATCCGTTTTCATCAAAAATTTTAATGTCAAATCCTGGAACCGGTTTTCCGGCAGAAGCTCTTTTAATTTTTGCTTCTTCAATCCCCGGCATTAAAGCAAGCATCGGCCATCCTGATTCTGTCTGCCACCAATGATCGATTGCAGGAACTCCAACATGGTCTGCATACCAGTCTAGTGTTGCAACATCACATCTTTCTCCTGCTAAAAATTGAGTTCTTAGAGAAGAAATATCGTATTTTTTTACAAATTCTCCTTCCGGATCTTCTTTTTTTATAGCTCTGATGGCTGTAGGAGCACAGAACATTACGGAAACTTTATGATCCTGAATGACTCTCCAGAAAGTTCCCGGATCTGGAGTTCCGATTGGTTTTCCTTCAAAAATAATAGTTGTATTTCTGTTGAGTAAAGGCGCATATACGGAATAGCTGTGCCCAACTGCCCAACCAATATCGGAAGCTGCCCAAAAGGTTTCTCCCGGTTTTGCTCCGTAAATATTTTCGATGGAAAATTTCAACGCGACTGCATGTCCGCCATTGTCACGAACCACACCTTTCGGCTTACCTGTAGTTCCTGATGTATAAAGAATGTAAAGCGGATGCGAAGCTTCTACAGATACACAATCTGCTGGTTCGGATTCTTCCATTAACTTTTGAAAATCAGTAAGAAGTGGTTCGTTTTCAAAATCAATTCTATTTCCTAATAATTTTCTGTCGAATGCGACAATATGTTCAGGTTTATGTTCTGCTATTTCTACTGCTTCTTTCACGAAAGGGATATAAGGAATCCTTCTGGAAGCTTCCATTCCTGAGCTTGAAGTAAGAATGGCTT
>DAMDNI010000147.1:0-5346 GCA_032083825.1 Bergeyella sp.
TGCTTGATTCTTTCAAATATATCTACCATTTTCTATAAAGGTTTTAGTATAAAATTATGAGCAAATTTAATCAAAATATATAGAATGAAAAAAGCCTTTTGCAATATTCAAAAGGCTTGATTTATTTTATTCTATTTGATGTGTTCTGTTTTGAAAACTTCGTCGTAATTGTGGAAGCAGTTGTTGATGAATCCTTGTTCTTCCATCCATTTGTCGCTGTACACTTTTGTGATGTATCGCGAGCCATGATCAGGATAAATCAAAACGACAAGGTCATCTTTTGTAAGTTGGTTTGAATTGGCATACTGCAGTAAAGCCTGCGTTACAGCACCTGTAGTATAACCGCCCATGATTGCTTCCTTCAAAGCGATTTCGCGGGTTCTGTATGCGGACATTTCGTCATTTACCCTTACAAATTCATCAATTTTATCAAAAAGCAATGCGGAAGGGATCAGGTTTTTCCCCATTCCTTCGATCTGATAAGGGTGAATGTCAAGTTGGTTGATTTTTCCTGTTTCGTGGAAACCCTTAAGGATAGATCCGTCTGCATCTACACCAATTACTTTGATATCAGGATTTTTTTCCTTCAAAAATTTTGCAGATCCGGAAAGTGTTCCTCCGGTTCCGGTACAGGCAAAAAGATGGGTGATCTTTCCTTCTGTCTGTTCCCAGATTTCAGGTCCTGTAGTCTGATAATGGGCATCAATGTTCAGCTCATTAAAATATTGGTTGATATAAACAGAATTTGGTGTTTCTGCGGCAATTCTTTTTGCAACTTCATAGTAACTTCTTGGGTCATCAGCCGGAACATTGGCAGGACAGACATATACTGTAGCTCCCAATGCCTTGAGATAAGCAATTTTTTCTGCTTTAGTCTTATCGCTTACAGCAAGTATGCATTTGTATCCTTTGATGATGCAGACCATGGCAATGGAAAATCCGGTATTTCCGGAAGTGGTTTCTACTACTATTGAATCTTCTTTCAGCAGTCCGTTTTTTTCGGCATTTTCAATAATGTGGAGAGCGATTCTGTCTTTAGTAGAATGACCGGGATTGTAGGATTCCAGTTTAGCATACACAGTAGCCGGAATTTCGCTGGTAACTGTGTTTAATTTTACCATTGGTGTGTTCCCGATTAAGCCAAGAATGTTATCGTAAACATTAGTCATTTTAATATTTTTTTCTCTAAAAACCGTTGGCAAAAATACGAAAAAAATGAATAGATATTATTTTTTTGTTAATATTATGATTAATAACATAGTATAAATTATTCACTTTGTTGCCTTTAGGAATTTGAATTTGATATTTTTGTCCAATTTTTTTAAATTATGTTAAAATCCTGCTTTTACCATTAAAAAGCATTATTTTCGCAACATTGATTTTTTTGGAATTATGAAAAACTGGTCTTTTAAGAAATGGAACACCGTTTTAGGATGGGGAGTATTCGTTTTAGCATTTTTCACTTATCTTTCAACAATTGAGCCGAATTTCAGTTTTTGGGATTGCGGAGAATATATTTCTTCTGCTGTAAAGCTTGAAGTAACGCACGCTCCCGGAGCTGCTTTGTTTCAGTTGGTAGGTGCTGTTGCTGCTATTTTTGCATTTGGTGACGGGCAGAATTATTCTTTAGTGATTAATGCAATGTCAGCACTTTTCAGTGCACTTACAATACTTTTCCTGTTCTGGACGATTACTCATTTGGTCAGAAGGCTTTTAAATAAAGATTTTGAAGAAATCACAAAACATCAGGAAATTGCCATCCTGTTTTCCGGATTGATTGGTGCATTATGTTTTACTTTTTCGGATACTTTCTGGTTTTCGGCTGTAGAAGGTGAAGTATATTCAATGGCATCCATGTTCATTGCGCTTTTGGTATGGCTGATTACAAAATGGGAAAACGAATACCATGCTCAGGATAATGAAAGATGGATCATCTTATTATTCTTTGCAATTGGCCTTTCTGTGGGCGTTCACATGATGTGTATGCTTGCGCTTCCTTGTGTCTGCCTTATATATTATGCAAGAAATTACGAGTTCTCATGGAAAAGTTTCATCTGGGCAAATCTGATTACACTCGTAATTCTGGGAATTGTATTTAAAGGAATTTTCCCTTTCATTATGTCTATTTTCGGCAAGGTAGAAATTTTTGCAGTGAACGGTTTGGGACTTCCTTTCCACTCAGGTACAATTATCGCTTTTATTATTTTGGTGGCATTTTGTTATTTCGGAATCAAATATGCCAGAAAAACAAAGAAAAATATTTATCAGACCATTGCATTATCAGTAGTATACATGATCATCGGTTTCTCATGCTGGATGGTCATTCCGATTCGTGCGAATGCCAATCCGCCAATGAATTTGAATGATCCGGACAATGCAATCGGAATGCTTGATTATTATAACAGAGAACAATACGGAGACTGGCCGACAAGTTATGGACAGAATTATACCGCTTTTCTTGATGCAAAAGGAATTGAACAAAACGAAGACCGAAGCCTGAAAACAACGAAGGATGAGGGAATGTTCAAATTCGGAGATATTTACGAAAAAGACGAAAAAACACAATCTTATCGTAAAGTAGGAGAGCGTTTCAATTATGTTTTCGGAAAAGACCATGTCAGCTTTTTCCCAAGAATGTTCAGTGAAGATGAGTCTGTGATGCAGAATTATATGTCTATGTACGGAGCTCCTGATTTTACTTTCAATTATGGCAATGGAGATATCGCAGACAGCCCGGAAGCCCAGAAAATATTCGATGAACTGCGTCAGAAGTACGAAGATAAAACCATCAAAGTAAAAGATTACCTTCAGGTCCGCCCGTATGATCTGATTAATGTTCAGCGGCCATCTTTTTCTCAGAATTTCAATTATTTTATTACATTTCAGAACGGATATTATTTCCTCCGCTATTTGCTTTGGAATTTTGTCGGAAGACAAAATGATCTTGAAGGAAACATGGAAATTACCAACGGAAACTGGATTTCAGGAATTCCTTTCATTGACGAACTGAATGTCGGAAGCCAGGATAAAGTTCCGTCTAAATTTTATAACGAAACTACTGTTAAATTTTTCTTTCTCCCTCTTATATTAGGGATTATAGGATTTTTCTTCCAATTAAACAGGGATTTCGGAAGATTCTATGCGATTCTTTCCCTTTTTATTCTTACCAGTGTCGGAATCATATTTTATACAGGCGTAAAACCTTTTGAAGTCCGGGAAAGAGATTATGCAATGGTTGGTTCGTTCTATGCATTCGCCATTTGGATCGGGCTCGGAGCAGCAGCAATTTTATGGTTTCTGCAGAACAAAGTAAAATCCGGAGCTGCTAATATAGGTTTTGGAGTTGTTCTTCTGGGAATTCCTTTGATGATGGGCTTTCAGAATTATAATGCCCACGACAGAAGCAACAGGTATACTGCTTATGATTATTCATATTCAACCCTAAAATCTTTACCAAAAGACGGAATCTTATTTGTTTATGGTGATAATGATACGTATCCGGTTTGGGCAATGCAGGAGACAGAACGTTTTCGTGATGATGTGAAAGTGGTGAATTTCACGCTTCTTGCCACTCCTTGGAATATCGACCAGGTAAAACGGAGAACTTATAATGCAATGGGAGTGCCTTCGGAACTGGAGCACGAAGATTATCGTGACGGGACTAATGACCAGATTTACATGATGTCGAAAGACGACTGGCAGAATATTTTTGCAAACCTGAAAGATCAGGGTGCACCGGAAGAAACTTTTAATCAGTTTAAAAAATATCTGACACAGGATTCCATGACATTGAAAGATGCTGTAAAATTCCTCAAAACGAAATCCGCAGATAAAGATCAGATTTTGCAGATGCTTTACGGAGAAAAATATGAGAGAATGAATTTTCTTCCTGTATCAAAATTTATTCTTCCCGTCAATAAAGCCAATGCATTGAAATCAGGAACGATTTCTCAAAAAGATTTAGCCAATACGGTAGATTATATTCCGATTACTTATAAAAGAGGAACGTTGTTTAAAAACAATTTGATGCTGTTGGATATTCTTGCCAATTTTGACTGGAAGCGTACGATCAATTTCTCTTCAGGCGGAATTTACGATGACGAAAATATTTTCTATCTCAAAGATTATCTTCAGTTTGAGGGCTTCAGTTACAGATTGGTACCTATTAAAACTCCGGAACGTGAAGACGGGGAATTAGGAAGAGTAGATACAAATGATCTGTACAGAGTTGTGAAAAATTTCAGATGGGGAAATTTCAAAAATCTGAATGTTCATTTTGATGAGACTGCACAGCAAAACATCGTAGGCTACAGAAGCTCAGCAAGCCGCGCTGCAGAAGCCTTGGCTCTTAGCGGACAGAAACAGAAAGCGATCGAAGTTCTTGATTTAGCTTCAAAAGAAATTCCTGTACAGAAATATAATGATCCGCGTTCATTGAGTTCGATGGTTTACGGGTATATCGTTTCCGGTCAGGAACAGAAAGGATTGAAGCTTGCAGAAGAACTTAAGAAAGGAATTTTTGAAGAATACGATTATTATGCAAGCCTTCCTGATTCTGATCAGCAGTATTTAGGCAGACAAATGCGTACAAAACCAATGGAATATTCAATGGTTGTAGCAGCCGTTACCGATGCTTACGAAAAAACAGGTAAAAAAGATAAGGCTTACGATTATCTTGTAAAATCAATTGAGCCGTTGGATAAAAGATTCAAAACATTCATAGAAGACTTAAAGCAAATGGGCAAAGACAAAGCTCAGAAAGAGTCCGAAAATGTTCAGAAAATTACACCGTTTTATCAGTATATTTTTGATATTATGAATCCTTACGATTCTACTTACGCATCCGAAAAGGAAAATCAGATTACCACGGCAATTATAAAAGCAACACAATAAGAAAGACGGGTTTTAAAGCCCGTTTTTTTTGTACAAATTTAAAGTTATCTTTGTATCGCATTTTGTAAAACAGAAATTTTGAAACAAAACGATAATCGATTTCAAAAGCTTCCGCTTTGGGCAGCTATTTTTGCAGTTTTAATAAAGCTTCCGTTTCTTCTGACGCATCACATTCAGGAAGATGCTTTTATCACTTGGCGGGTTGCCCAAAATCTTTTGGATTACGGTGTAATCGGCTTCAATGGAGATACCAGGATCTCTGCATCTACAACACATTTGTATGTTTTTGTTTCTTATTTTTTCAACCTGATTTTTGGGAAAGAATCTTTTATTGAGCCGCTGCTCATTTTCAATTCCGTTTTATTTACGCTCGGAAGTTATTTTCTTTCTAAAATGATTTTTAAAGATGCTCTTGTACAGGCTTTTTTCATTATTATTCTGGGTATTTTACCT
>DAMDNI010000147.1:5356-7555 GCA_032083825.1 Bergeyella sp.
GTTTTTTCTCGAAATGGCTTTGCTGTATTACGGTTTTTATAAAAGTAAAATATGGGCGCAAATCGTTTTTCCGATCCTTATTTTGTTTACAAGAGTTGATACGGTGATTTTCCTCGGAATTGTTTTTCTGGTAGACGTTTTCTGGAATAAAAAGATAAAATGGTTTTACATTCTCGGCGGAATATTAGGAATTGTGACTGTTTTAAGCTTTAACTGGCTTTATTTCCACGAAATCGTAAACAATACGATTGTCGCTAAAAAACTTCGGTACGATCAGGAATTCACACCAAGAATCAGCTGGATTTATTTCATGAAAAACTGGGGCAATTTCTGGGGAATGCTCAAGATTCCCGGAGATTTTAATCCGGTTACGGTTTTGGTTTTGGTATTTGAGCTGGTATGTTTTATTTATTTAGTTAGAATTAAAAAATCAAGAAATTATTTCCTGTGGATTATCTTTCTTTTTGGCTGGGCAAAACAAATCATTTTTATCTCTCAGAAAAGTTATTTTGACTGGTATTATTGGGTTCCGCAGATTTTGCTTTTTGTTCCTGTAATTGTTTTTATTCTGGAACAGGAAAAGAAAAAATACCTTTGGCTTTCGCTGTTTCTGATAATCTATATTTTTCCGATGGTTGCTTTCCAGACTGTTCACAGCATTGCAACCGGAAACGGAGAATGGAATTACCGGAGAAATATCGGCCTGTTTCTGAACCAATACGAGAAAGACAAAAATCAATGGATTTTGCTTGAGCCGGCAGGTTTTGTTCCTTATTTTTCTCATCTTAAAACCATTGATGAAGTTGGTTTGGTAGATCAGCAAATTCAAAAAGAAATTGTAAAAGACAAACCCAATTATTGGCTGAACACCGTAAAAAACAGGAAACCGAAATATCTTCTTTCCTACGAAAATCTCTTTGAAAGTAAAGATTCTGTGTTTTATAAATCGCAATATAAACTGATAAAAGAGTTCAGAATCAATGATCATCTGAAAAGCAGTCACAAAATTCTGGAAAAAATCTATAAAATGAAACCTTCCGGAACTGATTATAACTTATACGAAAGAAAAAATAACTAAAAAACCTGCATCCTGAATAATGAAATACTGTGCATTTCTTCGCGGCGTCAACGTACAAGGAACCAATATGAAAATGTCGGAAGTTTGCGATGTATTCAAAAACGCAGGAATGGAAAATGTAATTTCGGTTTTGGCTTCAGGAAATATCTTGTTTGAATCCGATAAAAAAGCGGACGAACTGAAATTCATTCTGGAAAGAAAAATGTCAGAATATTTCGGGTATGAAGCATTTTTGTTCATCAGAAATGAAGAAGAAATTTCTGAAATGCTTCACAATCTTCCTTTTGAAAAGGAGGAGGATTTTCATAATTATATATTCATTTCGATTCCCGGAACTGAAAATATTTTGCTGGAGGAATTCGAAAAATCAGGAAATCCTGAGATAGAAAAGGCCAAAATTGTACAGGGCAATTTTTACTGGAAAACTCCCAAAGGAAATACTTTGGATTCCCATTTTGGGAAAATACTGGGCAGGAAAAATCTGAAAGATAAATTTACTTCCCGCAATATCAATACTTTTGAAAAAATCGTTAATAAACTTAAATAATATAAAAATGATACAATATTTAGACAAAATTCAGCATAAAAATTCGAAAAATTTCTTCCTGATTGCGGGGCCTTGTGCGATTGAAGGCGAAGAAATGGCTTTTGAAATTGCAGAAAAAATTGTTGCATTATCCAATAAATACGAGATTCCTTATATTTTCAAAGGAAGCTTCAAAAAAGCGAACCGTTCAAGAGTAGATTCCTTCACAGGAATTGGTGACGTAAAAGCTCTTGAAATCCTCAAAAAAGTGGGAGAGACTTTTAATATTCCTACCACAACAGATATTCATGAAAATGAGCATGCTGCCTTGGCTGCTCAATATGTAGATGTTTTGCAAATTCCTGCATTTCTGGTGCGCCAGACCGATTTGTTGATTGCCGCTGCAGAAACTGGAAAAGCCGTTACTTTGAAGAAAGGACAGTTTCTCTCCCCGGAATCTATGAAGTTTGCCGTTCAGAAAGTCCAAGATTCCGGAAACGAAAAAATAGCAATCATTGAAAGAGGAAATTCTTTCGGATATACCGATTTGGTGGTCGATTTCAGAGGAATTCCGACAATGAGAAATTATGCCCCT
>DAMDNI010000148.1:0-7546 GCA_032083825.1 Bergeyella sp.
ATATTGGTAAAAATAATCTAAAAAGTAAATGTAAATGAAAAAATATCTGATCTCATTTTCTTTAATGGCAGTTATCTTGAATATTTCTGCACAGGAAAAGGAAAACGGAATTGAAGAAGTGATTGTTCAGGGAAAATTCCTGAATCTGCCATATAAAAGTGTAAACGAAAATATAGAAATCATTTCCCGAAATGAAATTGAAAACTCACCGTCAAAAAGCATTGATGAAATCTTACAGCAATACAGCGGGATGGACATCAGACGGAGAGGAGCTAACGGAGTTCAGGCTGATATTTCTGTTCGCGGAAGTTCTTTTGAGCAGGTTTTGATCTTAATCAACGGCATTAGAATGAATGATTCTCAAACCGGGCATAATTCCATGAATATTCCTGTAGATCTGCAGAATGTGGAAAGAATTGAAATTATTAAAGGACCGGCTGCAAGACGTTTCGGACAAAATGCGTATGCAGGCGTTATCAACATCATTACCAGAACGAATGTTTCGGATCATGTAAAAATTTCGGCTGAAGGCGGAGATTTTGAAACCTATAATCTTGGAGTAAGCTCAAATTTCGGGAACGGAAAATTTTCGAATTTAATTCAAGCAAATTCCGGAGCTTCAGAAGGTTATCGTTATAATACGGATTATAAGCTTAATAATATTTTTTACCAAAATTCTTATCCGATTAAAGAAGGTAAAGTTGGTTTACAGGCAGGATTTTCTGAAAAGAAATTCGGAGCGAATGGTTTTTATTCTTCGCCTTCGGCTGCTGATCAGTATGAAGAATTGCAAGCTTCTATCGTTGCTGCAAATTATCAGCAGAAATTTGGAGATTTTAGACTGAATTCAAATGTTTACTGGAGGAGAGGTCAGGATATGTATCTCTACAACAGAATCAAGCCGGAAATTTACAGGAATATGCATATCGGAAATAATGTAGGAGGAGAAGTCAACGGATCTTATCAGTCTTCACTCGGAGTTACAGGTTTGGGTGTAGAATTGAGAAAAGAATTTCTGCAGTCCAATAATCTTGGAGAAAGACAACGTTTTATGACACAATTGTTTTTTGAGCATCATTTTTCATTCATTGGAAATAAGCTGAATATTTCCCCTGGAATATCTTGGGCAAATTATTCCGGCGAAGGCAATTTCTTTTATCCCGGGCTTGATGTAGGATTTGATTTTTCGCAGCATCATAAAGTGTACGGAAATGTTGCAAAAGTTCACAGGATTCCGACTTTTACCGAATTATATTATGTGAGCCGGACGGAACAAGGAAATCCAGATTTACAGCCGGAAAATGCTTTATCTGCAGAAATCGGCTATCGCTTTCAAAGTGCAGAAATTTTAGCAAAACTAAGCGGGTTTTTAAGAGATTCAGAAAATTCGATTGATTGGATTAAGGAAACACAGGAATCAATCTGGACAGCTTACAATGTTGGAAATATCAAGACAAAAGGTTTTGAGGCAGAATTTCGCCATAACTTTTTGGAATGGTTCAATTATTCGGTAGGCTATACTTTTATTGAAAATGATTTTCAGAATAAAAACTCTCAGCTTTCAAGATATGCACTGGATAATTTAAAGCATCAGTTGATTTCGAAAGTTCAATTGAAATTCCTGAAATATTTTACCAATGAGCTCGTTTATCGTTACAGTGAAAGGGTGAATCTCGGGAGCTATCACATGCTTGATGAAAAACTGAATTTTCAGAAAAATGATTTTAACATTTATCTGTTAATCAATAATTTAACAAATTCTGATTATAGTGAAACTTTCAAGGTTCCGATGCCGGGAAGATGGTTTCATGTCGGTTTCAGTTATGATCTGAAATTGAAAAAGTAAAGGCTGGCAGCAAAGCTGTTAATGTTAATAACTTTTCTTCAAAACTTTAAGGAAAAAGAGGGTGTTTCATTTCAGCTATTTGCTTCAATTTTATATATTTGTAAAAATTAATATTTACAGATGAAATTTATTGTTTCTAGTGGAGAATTGCAGAAAGCGCTGCAAACGGTAAGCGGTGTTATCTCAAGTTCACAGTCAAGACCAATTTTAGAAAATTATCTTTTTGAATTAGATCAGAATACCCTTAAAATAACAGCTTCCGATGGTGAAACTACTTTGATCACATCTTTGGAAGTAAAATCAGACGAAACCGGGAAATTTGCTGTCCCGGCGAAAATATTTCAGGATTTTGTGAAAACTTATGGCGAACAGCCTTTGACTCTTGCTGTAAAAGATAATGCAGAAGGTACAGGGAGCTTACTCGAAATTCTGGACGAAAAAGACAGTTTTGCAGTAGCTTTAGATAACGCAGACGATTATCCTGAACTTCCGGAATTTGATGCTGCACAGAGTGTAACAGTTCCTGCAGGAGTTCTTTCCGAAGCATTGACCAACACCCTTTTTGCAACCAGTAACGATTCTCTGAGACCTGTAATGACAGGGGTTCTATTCCAGTTTAAGGAAGATGAAACCAATTTTGTTTCTACGGATTCTCATCGTTTGGTGGTGTACAAAAGAACAGATTTGATTTCTGAACCGATGGAATTCATCATGCCGAAAAAACCGCTTTCTATCTTTAAAAATATTTTGGCGAATTCTTCTGATGACGTTATTATTGAGTTCAATGAAAACATGGCGAAGTTCACTTTTGGTAACAATGTTTGGATTTGTAGGCTTATTGACGGGAAATACCCGAATTATTCGGCTGTAATTCCGAAGGAAAATCCGAATGTGCTTACCATCAATAGAAACTTGTTGCTGAGCGCGATCAGAAGAGCTTCCATTATGTCTAATAAATCTACCAATCAGGTTCGTTTTAAGTTATCAGGAAACGTGCTTCATCTTCATGCAGAAGATACAGAATTTGCAAACAAGGCAGACATGCAGATTCCTTGTGATTATAATGGGGAAGATATTAATATCGGATTCAGTTCCAAATTTTTGTCAGAAATGCTTTCTGTATTAGGCTCTGATGATGTTACACTGAAAATGTCGCAGCCAAACAGACCAGGAATTCTGGAACCTGTTGATGGTCTTGAAGAAAATGAAAATATCCTGATGCTTTCCATGCCGGTAATCGGAATGTAATTGCCGGGATAAATTATACAAAAAATTAAATTTGAGATTCGTATTATAAAAATCGGGTCTCAATTTTTTTTTCACATCTAAAATCACGAAATTTGTAAACTTTAATTTAAGAACGAAATCCATAAGGATTTTAAATCTTAAAATGTTAATTTCAATATAAAAGAATGAAAATTTCAAATAACTGGCTTAAAGAATACATCCAAACCGATCTTAAACCCGAGAAAACAGGAGAATATCTTACAGATATCGGGCTTGAAGTAGAAGGAATTGAAAAATTTGAAAGCATAAAAGGAAGCCTTGAAGGTATTGTTGTAGGAAAAGTGCTTACCTGTGAAAAACATCCGAATGCTGATAAACTTAAGAAAACCACCGTGGATGTCGGCAATGGTAAAATACTGAACATCGTTTGCGGAGCTCCGAATGTGGAAGCCGGCCAAACTGTTCCTGTTGCCGTAGTCGGAACAAAAATTTATGCGAAAGACGGAAGTTTTTTTGAAATTAAAGAAGCCAAAATCCGTGGTGAGATTTCACAGGGAATGATATGTGCAGAAGACGAATTAGGCCTTAGTGACGATCATGGCGGAATTATGATTCTGGATGCTGATAAATATGAAGTAGGAAGCAAGTTTGCAGACTATTTTGAGCTTGCAAACGATCAGGTTTTTGAAATTGGATTGACACCAAACCGAACTGACGCAATGTCGCATTATGGCGTTGCTAGAGATTTGAATGCATTTTTGATCTCAAATGACCTGAAATCTGATTTTGCAAAAATCACTTCTAAGCCGATCGAAATTGAAGGAAATCATGATTTTAAGTTAGAAGTTGAAAATACCGAAATCTGTCCGCGCTATATCGGAGCAGTTATTGAAAATGTTGAAATTAAAGATTCTCCGGATTGGTTGAAAAACCGATTAAAAGCAATTGGATTAAGTCCTATTAATAACGTTGTAGATATCACCAACTATATCCTGCATGGTTTGGGACAGCCTTTGCACGCATTTGATGCAGATAAAATTTCTGGAAAAACCGTAAAAGTCGGAACACTGAAAGAAGGTACAAAATTTAAAACCTTAGATGGTATCGAAAGAACGCTTAATGGTTCCGAGATTATCATCAAAGACGGAAACGATCATCCAATGTGTATCGCTGGTGTTTTTGGCGGCGCAGAATCGGGTGTTTCTGAAAGTACAAAAAATATTTTCCTCGAAAGTGCTTATTTCAATCCGGTTGCGGTGAGAAAAGCAGCCAAAGCGCATGGTTTAAACACTGATGCATCTTTCCGTTTCGAAAGAGGAGTTGATCCCAATAATACGAGAACTTCCATTACGCATGCTATTAAAATGATTGAAGAAATTGCAGGCGGAAAACTGGTTGGGCAGATTCTGGAAAATTATGCTAAAAAGATCGAAGATCATTACATAATCCTTCGTTTTTCTAAAATCGAGCAGATTTTGGGAACAAAAATTCATCGTGAAAAAATTAAAGAAATTCTGAAATCTCTCGAAATCAGTATTCTGAACGAAATCCAGAATGGTCTTGAAATTTCCGTTCCTGCGTACAGAGCGGATGTTACGAGAGAAATTGACGTCATCGAAGAAATCCTGAGAATTTACGGATACAACAAGATCGATGCTCCTCAGAAAATTTCTTTCACACCTGTAAAACTAAGTTTCAACGATCAGGATGAGCTTGAAAATTCTTGGGCAAGAACTTTGCAGAGCAACGGTTTTCATGAAGTGATGAACAATTCGTTAACTTCAGTTAAAGATGAAACTGATGCAGTGAAACTTCTGAATCCTTTAAGCTCGGATCTCGCTTTTATGAGAAAATCTTTGCTGGAAGGACTTTTGGAAAATACCGTTTACAATATCAATCGTAAAAATCCGGATATAAAATTCTTTGAGTTAGGAAAAATTTATCACAAAAGAAAAAGATACGAAGAAAGAAAACAGCTGGCTATTGTAACTTCCGGGAGAGAAGTTTCTGAAAACTGGCTCCAGCCAAAATCTGCCACAGATTTCTTTCATTTGAAAGGATATGTAAAAGTTTTATTGGAAAGGCTGAACGTTGAGCTTGAAGAAAAATCTCTCGAAGATGAACGCTTTTCTGACGCTCTGGAAATTTCTGCTGACGGGAAAACATTAGCAAGAATAGGCAAAGTTGCTTCAAATCTGCTTAAAGAATACGATATCGATCAGGAAGTTTTTTATGCAGAAATTGAGTTGGAAAATGCACAAAGTTTCCGCGTTCAGGAAAATCTGAAATTTGCTGATATTCCTAAATTCAATAAGATCAGAAGAGATTTGGCTTTATTGTTGGATAAGAATGTAAGTTATTCAGAACTCTATAAAACGGCCAAAAGCAACAAATCTCCTTACCTGAAAAATGTAAATTTGTTTGATGTGTACGAAGGGAAAAATCTTCCTGAAGGCAAAAAGTCTTATGCTTTGAGCTTTGAGCTTCTGAACGAAGAAAAAACTCTTGAAGAAAAGGAAATTTCGGAAGTAATGAATGCGCTCATTAAATCTTTCCAGAAAGAGTTTTCTGCTGAATTGAGATAGAATTATAACTATATTTTGAATCCACCAAAAAAATTAAAAATATGAAAAATTTTTTCCTGAGCATCTTTGCTATTATATTTTTGGCATCGTGTTCATCTGTTGCGACTTCCAAAAAACTTGGATCTTCGCAACCATCGATTGCAGATACCAATTGGATTTTGAATGATAATGTTAAAGGAAATACTCCGACCCTTAAAATAGAAAGCGGCAAAATCAGCGGAAATGCAGGTTGTAACAATTATTTTGGCGAATTGCTTCTTGATACTTCAGGCGGAAATTTTTCTGCAAGCAAAGTAGGATCTACCAGAAAAATGTGTGATAATATGAATGTCGAAAACAATTTTCTTCAAATGCTTTCGCAGGCCAACAAGTATGTCGTGAACGGAACTACACTGGAATTGTACAAAGACAATCTGTTGTTATTGAAATTCAATAAATCAGAATAATTTTTTGAAAGAAAAAAAGCATAAAATAAAAAGGAACTCAAATTTTTTGAGTTCCTTTTTATTTATTTTTTAAGGAGTTAGATTATTCTTCCTCTTCGTCATCATATTTTGCAAGCTCTTCGTCGCACCATTTAAAAGCAGCTTCTACTACTTTTGTTGCTTCGTCTGCTACTGTTTCTTCATCGTCACCTTCCAAATCATCCAGCCATTCTACCTCTTCCTCTTCTACATTCAGAATAAAACGCGGATATTCGGTATGCACTACAAATAAATCTTCAGGAAAATCTGAATTGTCGGCCAATAAAAACTTTGGTAATTTCATTTTTTTAATGTTTAAACTTCATCAAAGATAAATAATTTTATTGATATTTATTCTTGTCGATTTTAATTTTTTGCAAAACTTTGTATTCGGTAAGCACATTTTTTTTAAGCGTATCTGATGCTTTGAATGTCAGTTTTATATTCGGATTAATCGTACTGATGAGTTCCGCAACCTGTATTTTGTCAAGATCTTCTTCCGAAGGTGTGTAGAATTTTAAAGGAGTATTTTTAAAGTTTTCTGAAATTAGAAAATCATTCATTTGGTTCCGGTTCTCAAGATAATTTCCTTTGGAAAGCCAGGTGAATACAAATCCCGTGATCAAGCTTAAAGCTGTAATTCCGTAAGTCAGTTTTCCAAAAATCTGGTATAATTTTTTAAAATAAACCATCCAGATTGATAAGATAAAAGGGATAAGAAGCCTATAATCTAAAGGGTTAACAGAATAAAAATACTGAATGAAAAACGAGCAGATAATCCCAATCATTCCAATAAAAACAAAATATTTTTCAGTTTCGGAAAGTTTATTTTTAATGAAAACAAAAATCATTATCGCAATATTTAGCAAACCGATTCCGTAAATCCCGTAATTAATCATTCCGCCTGCCGGATTTGCGATGTGAATGAACGGATTAAAACTTGTGGCCAATCCTTGAAAAAGCTCAATCAGTAATTTCGAAGTAGGATGTAAGCCGATTTCAAGGAACATTTTGACATAATTTTCATTAAAATAATCAATAAATAAAAATTTGTATAAAACAATAAATAAGAAACCAATGATTGATGAAATGATAAAAGTTTGTGAATATTTTTTCCTGAAATTCAAAATTCCATATACAAAACAACCGCCTATGAAAAAAAGTGCGCTATAACGAATATTGTAAAGCAGAATGAGAATTAGGCTTAAATAAAGGACGGCTTTAAATTTCTCAATATTTCCAATGATAATTTCCTTTGAAACATACAAAAAAACAAATACAAAAGGGAGAATCAGATTCTCACTCATCGAATAAGAGAAAATAGAAACGTAGCTGAACAGTCCGCCAATCAGAATGGTTTCTTTTAAATAAAATTTCTTTTTCCACGCAAACCAGACGATGAATAAATAAGACAGAATCCCGAC
>DAMDNI010000149.1:0-6143 GCA_032083825.1 Bergeyella sp.
TCGGTAAAATAAATAATTGTAGGTTCTGTTCCCGACAAATTATAAGGAATATAACCAATCGGAAGCTTTTCGTATCCTACATATTTGTTTTGATCCATCCAGATAGTTTGTGCAGAAAGCGTTATCAGGAATCTCAGTTCCGGAATGTGATGAATTGCGCGAATTGTAGTTACCAGCCTTTCATCTACCGTTCCTCTTCCTGCCGCAAAAACGCCTACTCTCGTGGTCTCTTTTCCTGCAAGATTCTGCTGCAAAATATAGGGCATATTACTGGTTGATTCGGTAGAAGTGAAAGCTCCGTTGATGTTAAAGCTTGTATTAATCTTTTCTATTTTTCCTAAATCCAGTTCGAATTCTATTCCTTTATTGGTTCTGTTGATATTGTTTGACGGGGAATAGTACGAGACAAAACGTGTTCTGGATTCTACAACATCACTCAAAACAGGTTGCTGTCCGGGAGTCTGGCTGGCAACGGAATAAATAGGATAAGTCGCAAAACGGACGGAATTGAGTGTTGTTGACATGCTGTAACCGTTTTGCGTTCTTTCGTAATAGCCTGTAACATAAAGCTTTCTTTTGTTGGTCTTATCTAAATTAAAATCAAATCCGGCTTCGAATTTTTCTGTTTTCGATAATTTTAAATTATGATTCTCCGTATTGAATACTCTTGTTGAAATGATAGCCATTCGTTCTGCAGGGTTGGTAGCATAATAATTCAGGCTGAAAAAATCAAAATATGCATTTTCCGGATACAGATACAATAAAGTCGGGGCTTTGGTATTGATTCCGTAAGCGGCACGAAATGTTATTCCGTAAGGGGTTGCCAAGGAAGTATTAATTCTTGGAGAAAATGCATTGAGTGAATAATCGCTTTCAAAAGGCTGAACCATATCATATCGTAAACCAGCCACAACATTCAGTTTTGAATTAAAAACTGTTCCGCTCAGTTGATCCTGAACAAATACACTTGCCTGATGCAAAGCCGGAATCGAAGAGTAAGATCTGGCTCTGTAGGCAGCACTAGAAGTATTTCTGATAGGTCTTGTGAATGTTTTTCCTTCTCCATAGTTAGCATCCATTTTCCATTCTGCGCCGTATAAGATATTGTGATTGTATTTTCCGGTCAAAAAGTAAAATTGATTGCTGATTCTCGCATTCAGATTTAAAGGTTTTCCGTCTATCCACATTTTACTTAAAAAAGAGGAGGGAAGATAGCTGACCTCATTGGTGCTGTTCTCCAGCGCATATGATTCTGCTGTAATATCTGCGGTATAGTATTGCTGCTGATAACCTTCCTGTTCACTGTAATTTATAGAAAAAAGATATTGCAGCTTCCTTGATAATTTTTTATTAAAATCAAAAGTCCCGTTGGTTGAAAATCTTACAAATTTTTCTGTAGAATTATTCTGTACCGAATCAACCACATAATCAGGATCCATATCATATTTATCGCGACTGTAGCCAAATGCTAACGTAGAATTGGTATACCATCTGCTGCTAAGACGGCCTGTATATTGTAAAGATCCGGTAGTTCTTTCGTATTTCCGGTATTTGTTCGTTTCGCTGTCGTTGCTTGTGGTATAGTCAAGGTCAACGAATAATGCTCCTCCATTTTTACCGACACCGAAACCTTTTCCTCCCCAAAACTGTGTCAGTGCAGGATTAAACCGGGCTTTTAGCTGAAGAGGTTCCTGTCTTGCTTTCGTTTTAACTAAAATTGCTCCTGAATTAAGATCTCCGTATTCTACTGAAGGAATTCCTCGGATTACTTCCACCGATTCCACATTATCAGCAGTTATTGCTCTCAAATCAATTCCGCCGCCACTGGAAGTTGAAAAGCTTGCTCCTGAACCTGCAGTTGCAGTATTAATCGCCTGCAAATTTGAATTATTGGATAAAGTTGCCCCGTTTACAATAACAGCCGTTCCTAAAGAACCAAGATTATCTGCTCCGTATTGCCGTATTGAAGCTTGATTGGTATTGTGGAATGCAGGATTCTCAACAATAGATCCCGGAATCAGCTGAAGAACTTCTTTCAGATTCGAAGCCTGCAGATGTTCAATTGCTGTCCTGTTGATCAATGTTGAGCTGGAACCATTTTTGTTGCTTTTAATTCCCAGTACCACAACTTCTTTGATTTGCAGGGTATTAGGATTTAGGTATAATTTTATGATTTGACGCGGATCTTCAATATATTTTTCAAAAGGAAGATAATTGTCGTGCTCTACCACTAAAGTAAATTTTGAAATCGGAATATCGGGGATTACAAAAGTTCCGTCTTCACTGCTTAATATTTCTATTCCGAGTTCTTTTACCGTAATTTTTGCATTGCTGATCACAGTGGAATCTTTCTTATTGATTAGGATACCATGAATGCTGTTCTGAAAATTTTTTTCAGAATTTAAACTTAATGCGTTGACTTTAGGGCAGATAAGAAAGAAAAAGACAAAAAGAAAAAAAGGATAGATCTTCATTTAAAACACGTTTCTTTTTTATTTTTAATTATTCTTAATAAGGATTGATTGCAAATGTAATTATTTTTTTATTAATTATTTTTCACTTTTCCCTTTATTACAGCAATAATGATTGTTTTTTTGTATTTATTATTTCGTTTTTTGCAATTAACATTTATTATGAAATAGTCTCATATCGCTTGGAATTTTAACTTTTTTTAGTATTTGTCTTAATAATCAAAAAAAGAAATGGCTTAATTTCCAGGATAGAAAACCTGACAAATATCATGTTTGTGATAAAATTTGATTTTTTTGGAGATTCTGTTTGATCATGAAATAGTAATTTTGCATTTTTGATATTTAGAATAAATAAAAATAAAATGAAAAAGATACTCATCTCATCTCTATTTCTGTTTTCATTATTGTTGCATTCACAACAAAACGCGTTTCTGAATTCGGGTTTTTGGGGATCTAAACCAACCGTAGAACAAGTTAAAGAAGCAATTGAAAAAGGCAATAATCCTGCAGAGTTTAACCCGAGCGCTTTTGATCCGGTAACGCTTGCCATCAACAGCAAAGCTCCTTTTGAAGTTATTACATACCTTATCAGCCAACCCGGAAATTCTGTTGACAAAATCACACATGATGGCAGGATTTATCTTCATTGGGCAGCCATGTCTGGTAATAAACAACTTATTGAATATCTAATAGAAAAAGGCTCAGATGTAAATAAGTTGGATACAAAAGGATTGACACCCCTTTCTTTCGCAGCCATGTTTGGTCTGTCGGATGCTGAGGTTTACGATTTGTTTTTTCAGTCCGGAGTTGCCCCGAAACATAAATACAAAAACGGCGCAAATATACTTTTGCTGGCAATCGGAAATGATAAAGACGGCTCATTACTGAAGCTTTTTAATTCTAAAGGTTTAGCATTGACAGATACTGATGATAAGGGCAGTACAGCGTTTGATTACGCAGCCAGCTTCGGGAATATAGAGCTTTTAAAATCTTTCCGCGAAAAAGGAATTAAAGCGACTGATGTTGCTCTGCTAAATGCTGCTCAAGGAACACGACGAATTACCAACGGAATTGCAGTGTATCAATATTTGATTGATGAGGTGAAATTAAAACCGCTTTCTGTGAACTCTGACGGTGCAACTGCACTGCAGATTGTAGCAAGAAAACCTAATCAGTCAGAGATCATCAATTATCTCATCAGCAAGGGAGAAGACCCGAATAAAACAGATAATGATGGTAATAATGCATTAATGATTGCATCAGCAGGAAGAGATTTAAATAATATTAAAGTTTTGCTTCCCAAAACAAAAAGTATTAATGCTGTAAATGCAAACGGAGAATCAGCATTATCAAATGCTGTTAAAAGTAGTTCTTCCGAAGTTACAGCTTATTTGCTGGAAAATAATGCAGACGTGAATGTAAAAGATATCAAAGGCAACAATCTTGCTTATTATCTCATACAATCTTACAAATCCGGAGCATCTGCAGGGAACGAAAAAGATGAATTTAATGAAAAAATAACCTTATTAAAAAATAAAGGTTTGGATATTACTGCCCCGCAAAAAGACGGAAGCACACTTTTACATTTAGCAGTAGCCAAAAACAACCTTGACTTGCTGAAAAAGATTGTTGCTTTAAACATTCCTGTAAATCAGGCTGATAACGAAAAAATGACGCCATTGCACAAAGCCGCTTTAATTGCTAAAGATGATACTATTCTCAAATATCTCATATCTTTGGGCGCTGATAAAAATGCTAAGACAGAATTCGAAGAAACGGCGTATGATCTTGCTTCCGAAAACGAAACTTTAGTAAAAAATAAAACATCCATCGATTTTCTAAAATAAAAACACATGAAATCTTTTTTTAATATTCAGCTGTTCGCATTACTGATGTTATGCAGTATTTCGTTTGCAAACGCTCAGACTTCCAAATACAAATGTATGCTTCAGATGACCAATTATACAGGCGAAAAAGCATATATCACCGTTTCACTGATTAATCCCAAAGGACAATACGAAAAAACGCTTTACGTTATGGGGCCAGACAAAAAATGGTATGATACCCTGAAAGAATGGCATAAATTCGAAAGCAAAAAGAAAACAAAACTCAATGCAGTTACCGGAGCTTCTATTGCAGGCGGAGACCGCAGCATCACCACCTTTGAAATTGAAGACAAATACCTGAATAAAGGATATAAAATCCGATTTGAATCTGCTGTGGAAGATCAGAAATACTACGTTACCGATGCAGAAATAGCATTGACAACAGCAGGAATAACAGCAAAAACAGAAGGTAAAGGGTATATTCGGTATGTTAAATTAAATAAGCTTTAACAAACTCCGCAGATGACATTATCGATCTGGCGTTATGCGCATTTCACTTTAGCCATTTTCACCTTTGCATTTCTGATTGTAGCTTCTGTGACAGGTGTGATCTTAAGTTACGATGCAATTCATGAAAAAGCCCAGCCTTATCGTGCAGATGATTTCAGCGAAATATATTTGGCTCAATCAATCCCGGAATTGCGTAAAAATTTTCCCGAAATCACGGAAATATCTGTTGATCATAATCAGTTTGTCACTCTGGAAGGCTCCGATAAAGATGGAAATACCGTCAAGGCTTACATTAATCCCAAAACCGGGAAAATCTTAGGAAAGCCTTTAGAAAAAACCGAATTCATCAATTGGGTAACCGCTTTGCATCGTTCTTTGTTTTTAAAGGAAACAGGTCGTTTTATTGTCGGAATCGTTTCTTTTTTATTAATGTTGATCAGCATTTCCGGATTAGCGTTAATAATTAAAAGACAGCAAGGTTTCCGGCACTTTTTTGATACAATTAAAAAAGATTTTTTCTCACAGTATTTTCATGTGGTTTCGGGAAGAATAATGCTTATCCCTGTTTTTGTCATTGCGCTTACCGGAACTTATCTTTTTATGGTCCGGTTTGAGATCATTCCGGAAAGTAAAAAAGCAGAGAGGATTCCTGAAATAAAAAATAACAGCGAAGTCCAAATAAAATTATCTGATTTTCCCATTTTTAAAGAAACAAAATTCAGTCAGGTAAAAAAAATCGAATTTCCCTTCATAGAAGATGATCCGGAAGAATATTTCGTTCTGAAACTGAAAGACAGGGAAATTACGGTGAACCAGATTAATGGTTCTGTCGTCAAAGAAGAAAAATATCCTGCAAGTACTGTTTACGAAAATATGAGCTTGACTTTCCATACGGGAAGAGGCAGTATTATATGGTCGGTTATTTTGGGACTGGCTTCCCTGAATATTCTGATGTTTATCTATTCAGGTTTTATCATTACATTTCGGAGAATTAAGCATAAAATTAAAAATAAATACAAATTTGATCAGGCAGAAATCATCATTTTAGTGGGTTCGGAAAATGGCTCCACATTGGGATTTGCCAATCATATTTATTCCCAGTTATTGTCTTCTGAAAAAAAGCCTTTCATTGCAGAGCTTAATCATTACAAAACATTTCCGAAAGCAGAACATTTGCTTGTTTTCACATCAACTTACGGTTTAGGAGATGCTCCGGACAATGCAAAAATGTTTAAAAATTTAGTCGAAAAACATTCTCAAAGCAGCAAATTACAATTCTCCGTTATTGGTTTTGGATCAAAAGCATATCAGGATTTTTGCCTTTTTGCTCAGGAAA
>DAMDNI010000149.1:6153-7542 GCA_032083825.1 Bergeyella sp.
CCGTCCGTCTATGATCAGAAAACCCCTTCTTTGAAGAGTTTTAAAGTTGTTGAAAAAAATGAAATAACAGAAGAAAATAGCACAACATTTAAAATACACCTAAAACCGGTTGGCTCAATGAAATTCCGTTCCGGAGATTTGCTGGCTGTTTACCCGGAAAACAACCATAAGGAACGTTTTTATTCGATAGGAAAAGTGAACGGAAATATTCAATTGGTGGTTAAACTTTTTGAAAATGGTTCGGGTTCCCGTTTTCTTTATTGTCTGAAAAATAATGATGAAATAAAAGCGAGAATCATTAAAAATAAAGAATTTCATATTCCTAAAAGTGCCAAAAAAATAGCAATGATTGCGAACGGAACCGGTATAGCTCCTTTTTTGGGAATGATCGAAGAAAATACAGGTAAAAAGGAAATCCATCTGTATTGTGGTTTTCGAAAATCCAGCGAACTTACAGAAAGTTACAGGTCTTTTGCCAATGAAAATATTAAGAGGGAAAAACTAAGATATCTTCATTTTGCATATTCTCGGGAAGAAAATTCTCAGTATGTGATGGATTTAATAAAGAAAGACGCTTCATTTTTTACCGGAATACTGAAAGAAAAAAACTGCATTATGATCTGCGGATCTTTGCAAATGCAGCAGGATGTGGAAAATATTCTGCAAAAAATTTGTTCCCAACAGCAGCTGGATTATCATATTTATAAGAATAACGGCCAGATTCTTACCGATTGTTATTAAAAATACCTTTATGAAAACCTTCGGAATTGTTTTTTTATTTTTTTGTTCCTGTGTATCAGCACAAATGCAGACAAGCAGAGTTGTGACATTAATGGGAAGCCGTTTCGAGCTGACAGTTGTAGACAGAGATTCTATTTCTGCAGAACAGAATATTAATAAAGCAATTCAGGAAATTTCCCGTATCGAAAATCTGATTTCCGAATGGCAGCCTCAGACTCAAATCTCCGAAGTAAACCGAAATGCAGGGATTAAACCGGTGAAAGTAGACCGCGAAGTTCTGTATTTGACTCAAAAAGCACTTTATTTCTCAAAAATAAGCAACGGAGCTTTTGATATCAGCATTGCAGCAATGGACAAAGTCTGGAAATTTGACGACTCAATGACAGAAATGCCAAGTGAAGAAGAAGTCCGGAAATCAGTGAAAAATGTTGGTTATCAAAATATCATTATTGATACTATCGCTTCTACGATTTTTCTTCAGAAAAAAGGAATGAAAATTGGTTTCGGCTCAATAGGAAAAGGCTATGCAGCCGATCAGGCAAGAAAACTTCTACAATCATTTGGCGTAAAATCCGGAATCGTGAATGCTTCGGGTGATATTTCAACATGGGGAACACAGCCCAACGGAAAACCTTGGGCAATAGAAAT
>DAMDNI010000150.1:0-7538 GCA_032083825.1 Bergeyella sp.
GATGCAATCCATGGCAAATTTCCGCATTTCTTCATCTTTTACATTGATCCTGACAAACTCATCTTCTGAAAGAATCTTGATAAACTTGGAATAATGAGTGTAAATTTCCTGAATCTTATCCGGCCAGGATTCTTCCTTATGCGGCCAGGAAAGCCAGGTTGCTTCGTGCTCTTCCCATTCCGCAGGAAAACGGTAGCCAAGTTGTTTTGGGGTTTTATTCATGTCCGCTATTATTCTTCGTCAATAAATCTTTTTGTAATCGGCGAATACGTTTCAATTCTCCTGTCGCGAAGGAACGGCCAATGTTTTCTGAAATAGTCTGCTTCTGAAAGGTCTACTTCCGTTACCTGCACTTCTTCCTGATCATGAGAAGCCAGATATAATAGTTTCCCTTGTCCGTTTGTTACAAAACTTCCACCCCAGAATTTCATGGCTCCATCTTGCTCAAAACCAACTCTGTTTACAGAAACCACAGGAATCCCGTTTGCCACCGAATGCGAGCGCTGAATCGTCTGCCAAGCATTATACTGATCTCTGTTGGTTTCTTCATCCTGATCCGTTGCCCAGCCAATTGCCGTTGGATAAAACATAATGTCAGCTCCCATCAAAGCCGTAATTCTTGAAGCTTCCGGATACCATTGATCCCAGCATATAAGGACTCCTACTTTTCCGAATTTGGTTTTAAAAATTTTATATCCTAAATCCCCCGGAGTAAAATAGAATTTTTCATAAAATGCCGGATCATCAGGAATGTGCATTTTACGATATTTCCCAAGATAAGTTCCGTCTGCATCGATGACGGCGGTTGTATTATGGTACAAACCCTGGGTTCTCTTTTCGAAAAGGGAAGCAATAATAACTACTCCCAATTCTTTTGCTACCTGAGAAAGTGCATCTGTAGAAGGCCCTGGAATTGGTTCTGCAAGATCAAAATTATCATAATCTTCCACATCACAAAAATATAATGATGTGAAAAGTTCCTGTAGACAAACAATTTGTGCTCCTTTTGCGGCGGCTTCCTTTATTTTTTCAATGGCTTTATTCAGATTTTCCTGCTTGTCTTTTACACAAGACATCTGAACTGTACCTATTTTAACTTTTGACATAACTCAAATTTATTTTGCAAAAATAAGATTTTTAAAAATGATTCTGAAAATCTTATGTACATCAAAAATAAAACCCCTTTCAAAAATTTTGAAAGGAGTTTTGATATTAATTAATAAATTCAAATAATTTAATAAGCTGTTTCGTGAACTTTCACGGCTCTTCCGCTTGGATCGTTCGCATTCTTAAAGGCTTCGTCCCATTCTAATGCAATCGGTGTGGAACATGCAACGGAAGGAACGGAAGGAACCGTCAGCGCAGCAGTCTCACTTGGAAAATGTTCTTCAAAAATCGTCCTGTAACGATATTCTTCTTTATTTTGCGGAGTATTCTCAGGAAAACGGAATTTTGCGTTTGCCATCATTTCGTCTGTCACTTCTTTTTCTGCGACTTCTTTCAATGTATCAATCCACGAATAGCCAACTCCGTCTGAAAACTGCTCTTTCTGTCTCCAGGCAATAGATTCCGGCAGTAGATTTTCAAAAGCTTTTCTTAATACCCATTTCTCCATTTTACCTTCGGCTTTGTTCACCATTTTATCTTTTGGATTCAGCGTCATAGCAACATCCATAAATTCTTTATCTAAAAATGGTACACGTCCTTCTATTCCCCAGCTCATCAAAGCTTTGTTTGCTCTCAGACAATCATAAAGGTGAAGTTTTCCTAATTTTCTCACTGTTTCATCATGGAATTCTTTTGCATTCGGAGCTTTGTGAAAATAAAGGTATCCGCCAAACAATTCGTCAGAACCTTCTCCGGAAAGCACCATTTTGATCCCCATTGATTTGATCACCCTTGCCAATAAATACATTGGTGTTGAAGCACGGACTGTAGTAACATCATACGTTTCCAAATGATAAATTACATCGCGAATTGCATCCAAACCTTCCTGAACGGTAAAATGAACTTCGTGGTGAACCGAACCAATATGATCTGCAGCTTTTTGAGCAGCCACCAAATCCGGTGAACCTTCTAAACCTACTGCAAAACTATGTAGTCTCGGATACCAGGCTTCCTGCTGGTCTCCGCTTTCAATTCTGTTTCTTGCATATTTGGCTGTAACGGCTGCAATAATAGAGGAATCTAAACCTCCGGAAAGCAAAACCCCGTAAGGAACATCACTCATCAATTGTCTGTGAACTGCATCTTCCAGGCCTTTCCTGATTGCAGAAATATCGGTCACATTATCTTTTACAGCATCATAACTTTCCCAGTCTCTCTTGTACCATTGCTGCAAATCGTGCCCGTCTTTACTATACACAAAGTGTCCCGGTAAAAATGTTTCAATCTTATTGCAGATGCCTTCCAGAGCTTTTAATTCAGAAGCAACATAGTAGTTGCCGTTTTTGTCCCAGCCCTGATAAAGCGGACAGATTCCCATATGGTCACGGGCAATCAGGTAAACATCGTTTTCAATATCGTAAAGTGAAAATGCAAAAATCCCATTGAGCTTTTCAATGAAATCACTTCCATATTTTCTGTAAAGTGCAAGAATAACTTCACAATCGGATTGGGTTAAAAATTCGTAATCCGGAAATTCTTTTCTTAACTCCTGATGGTTATAAATTTCGCCATTCACGGCCAGCACTACTTTCCCATCTTTGGTGAAAAGCGGCTGTTTTCCGGAAGTCGGATCTACGATCGCTAATCTTTCGTGAGAAAAAACGGTTTTATCATTTTGAAAAACACCGCTCCAGTCCGGACCGCGGTGACGGATTTTTTTAGACATTTCCAAAACCTGAGGTCTCAGGATTTCAGTTTTTTGTTTTGCATCAAACAGGCATACAATTCCGCACATCTTATTTTAATTTTTAATTTTATTGAATATTATTCCACAAAAATACGCCTGTTTGTTTAAAAAATAAAAATAAAATTTACTAAAAACTAAAATAAATTAAAAATAAATAACATTTAAAGTAAAAAATTAATCTAGCCTTTATATTTAATTGAAATAACTGAAAAAAATTTACTATCTAAAAAATAATATGGTTGAAATCTATTATTTTATAAACTCATTCTATTTTCAAAAAAACAAACACAAATATCATACGAAAAAAAAATTAAATATTTATTGATGTATGGTAATTTTTTTGACAAATATTATCCTGTAATTTGCAGAACATTTTCATCATTTGTGTTTTTTAAGCCTTCTTGTTGCTATCTAGTGCAAGAAGGTTTTTCATTTTTTCCTTTCTATAAGCGCCATGTAGAAGCCATCATAACCTTCACTCGGCATTATTTTTTCATCTTTGACAAGTTGAAAATCTTCATTGTTTTTAAGGAATTTCTGCACTTGCAAATTATTTTCAGACGGAAGAATAGAACACGTGGCATAAATCATTTTGCCTCCTTTTTTCAGGATTTTAGAATAATCCTGAAGAATTTGTTGCTGCTCGGATTTGATTCTTTCAATAAAATCGTTATCAATTTTCCATTTGCTGTCCGGATTTCTTTTAAGAACTCCCAATCCTGAACATGGTGCATCAATAAGCAGCCGGTCAGCTTTTTCGTGAAGGCGTTTAATTACTTTATTATCAGAAATCATACGGGTTTCGATATTGTGTGCTCCGGCTCTTTTTGCCCTTCTTTTTAGCTCCGCCAATTTCCATTCAAAAATATCCAAAGCGATAATCTGGCCTTTATTTTTCATTAAAGCAGCCAAATGTAGCGTTTTTCCACCAGCTCCTGCACATGCATCAACAACACGCATTCCTTCTTTGACATCCAGAAATTCTCCTATTTTTTGAGAACTTGCATCCTGAACTTCAAACAATCCTTCTTTGAATGCTGTCGTCAGGAAAACATTTTTCTTTTCTTCCAACTGAATCGCATCAGGATAATTTTTAATCGGGAAAGCTTCTACATTTTCATCTTTCAGATCCGAAACAAGCTCTCTGACAGAAGTTTTAAGAGTATTTGTACGCAAAACAGTAGGTGCCTGCTCATTCAGCGCAAGCATTTCCTTTTCCCAGTTTTTCCCTAATTCTTTTTCAAGTGTTTCTGCAAGCCAGTCCGGAATTGAATATTCAATCGCTTTTGTAGGTACTGTATTTTTTTTCAGCTTGGCAAGGATATCTGCAATTTTGATCCCGTCAAATTCTTCAAATTTTTTATAATGAGTCTTGCTCCAAAGGCAATATGCTAGAATAAGTTTATAAATATTGCCCGGTTTCACGCCTTCTCCCATATAATATTCAAGGCGTTTTTTCCAGCGGATGATATTATAAAAAATTTCAGAAACTACTGCACGATCCTGACTTCCCCATTTCTTATGGGATTTTAAAAGCCTTTCAATGACTTTGTCTGCATATTTATTTTTTTCGAAAAAGGTTTCCTGTAACGAATCGTGAATTCCTATCAGGAGATTTCGGTGAATGAGTTCCATAAGATTTAAATGTAAATGCCGTAAATGTGGCGTTGCAAAAATACGGTTTTTATATTTTCCATATTTATCATATGTATTTTACAAGTTGTAATTCGTTTTTAAAATCCTTATTTTTGCAAAAATTAAAAAAATGAGCGATACACAAGTTTGTCCGAAATGCAGTTCCGAATTCACTTATGAGCAGGATAATCTCATGGTATGTTCGCAATGTTTCCACGAATGGGATCCTGCAGAAATCGGAAATGAAAACAAAATTTTCGATTCAAACGGAAACGAACTTCAAAACGGAGATTCAGTAGTTGTGATCAAAGATTTGCCTGTAAAAGGTGCTCCAAAACCTGTAAAAGCAGGGACTAAAGTAAAAAACATCCGTCTAAGACCAGACAGCGATCATAATATCGACTGTAAAATTGACGGTTTTGGCTCAATGGCTTTAAAATCAGAATTCGTAAAGAAAGCGTAAATTTTCTTTAAAAGTTTTTACTGCTTTAAAAATAAAAAAGGAAATAATTGGCAGGGTAATCTTCCAAAGATCATATTGCAATACATTGCTAATTTTGACCCTTAAAGGCAGAAAGAGAATTAACCAAGAATTTCCTTGTATTGTTTGGGAAAAGCAAAAATAAAAATTACTTTTAAATTTATTATACTGAAAAATAATAAGTTATCAACAAACTAACAATAAGGCAACAATATTATTCCGAAAAAGAAATATTGACAAAGCCGTTAAGTTTTTGATCGGAATAAACCACTAGATTTTTCTCTTTAAAAAACAGTTTATTCCAATAATTACCGCCAGAAAAACGGCTTTCCAGAACTTCAGCACTTTCGCCGTTTTCTGATATTTTTATTTGATGGGGATAATAAAAATTTTTCCTTAATCCGAAATTCTGCCTTTCGTCTTCCGTAAACACATTTACTTCTCCAAAAAGCTTTGCAACGTATTCGTTATACGGATTCCGGTAAGTCTCTTCCGGAGAATCATTTTGAATCAGCCTTCCGTCTTTTAGAATGATAATCTGATCAAGCCAAGGCATTACTTCCAAAAGGTCGTGAGTGGAAATAATAAGGGAAAGATTCTCTTTTTTTACATAATTAAACAGCTTTTCTCGCAATTCAATTTTTCTGGAAAAATCAAGGTTGCTAAAAGGCTCATCGAGAATAAGAAGCTTTGGAGTTACAGAAAGCGCCCTTGCAATAGCTACACGCTGCTGCTGTCCGCCGCTTAATTTTTTCGGAACAACGTCGGCAAAATCTCTCATCCCAACTACATCTAGCAGTTCGTTCACTTTTTCTCTCTTCTGCCGGAGATTAATGTTAGAAATAAATTTCCCGACATTATCATACACTGTAGAATAAGGCATCAAATCATAATTTTGGGCCACAAATTTCATTTCATTTTCTCCGGGAACAATATTTCCTTTTGGCCCCAAAAGTTTGGTTCCATTAAAGATAATCTCTCCCGAATCCCAATCCAGAAGTCCGTAAATAAGGTTAAGAAGCGTAGATTTCCCGCACCCGCTTTCTCCGGCAAGCGCAACAATTTTACCTTCACCAATTTTTAAATTCAGATTATTGAAAAGCGGCTTTTCCGGCTGATGCGAAAAAAATAACCCATTGATCTCCAAAAGCATATTACAAAATTAGTGATTTGTTTTGTATTAAACAGAATTTTCCTAATTTCGCTACAGATTCAAAACACACGATTTATATGAAAAACTCAATTTTTTTAGCTCTATTTTCTACAGCATTACTGGTTTCCTGCGGAAAAGACAAACCTTTGACCAGCGAAAGCAACGAAGTCACCACCACAAAAGAAGGTACAGTTTATACATTAGACACTCTGAACAGCAAAATCGAATGGAAAGGCTATAAAGTTGTAAAATCAGACAACACCAGCCATTTCGGAACCATTAAATTTGAAAGCGGAGATGTTACAGTGAAAGACGGAAAGCTGGAAAGCGGAAAATTTGTAGCCGATGTAACTTCTCTTGAAAGTATTGACCTGAAAGATGATGCAGACTCAAAAGGTAAGCTGGAAGGGCACCTGAAAAGTGCAGATTTTTTTGAAGTAGAAAAATTCCCGACAGCTTCTTACGAAATCACAAAAGTTTCCGAATCTGCAAGCGGTGACTACAATACGGTCATAGAAGGCAACCTTACTTTGAAAGGAATTACAAAACCTGTAAAATTCAATGCGAATGTTGTGGTGAAAGACGGAAATGTGAGCATCGCAACAGAACCAACCGATATCAACCGTGAAGAATTCGGGGTAAAATTTGCAATACCTGTACAAAACGGAATTCTTAAAAACGAAGTAACTCTTCAGATTTCGGTAAAAGCTTTGGAAAAGAAATAAATGTAATCACATTACCATAAATTAGAATCTGTCCCAAGCCGGACAGATTTTTTTATCAAAAACTCCCGCAAAATTTTTGTATTTTTGCACTTTCTCAGAACGAAAAAGAAATGTTAGAAAAAATTGATGAATTATTAGCAGAGGTAAACAAATTTGCTTCATCCAGCAAGGAAGAGATTGAAAGCTTCCGTATCAGATACAGCGGAAAGAAAGGAATCCTCAACGATTTTTTTGATAAATTCAAAGAAGTTCCGAATGAACAGAAAAAAGAATTCGGTCAGAAAATCAATTCCCTGAAACAAGCTGTCGCAACAAAGCTGGAAGATCTCAAAAATGCCACTTCTTCTACTATTATTCTTGAAAAAGAAGACCTTACAAAACCTGCCTTTCCTTTAGAATTAGGCTCCAGGCATCCGATTAATCTGGTTAAAAATAAAATCATAGAGATTTTCAAATCAATTGGTTTTGCAGTTGCAGACGGGCCTGAGATCGAAGATGACTGGCATAATTTCACAGCGCTTAATTTACCAGAATATCATCCAGCGAGAGATATGCAGGACACATTCTTTATTGAGCAGAATCCTGATATTTTACTGAGAACCCACACTTCTTCCGTACAGATCAGATATATGGAAGAAAATCAACCTCCGATCAGAATCCTGGCTCCGGGAAGAGTTTTCAGAAATGAAG
>DAMDNI010000151.1:0-4103 GCA_032083825.1 Bergeyella sp.
TTACAGCATCTGCATTGGCGGGATCATATTCCAGAGATTTTGCAATGTATTGTTTTGCTTTCTCAGGATTGGCCTGCTGTTCTGTAAATGCAACGAAGAAATAGGCATATGCCAAGTTCTTTTTATTGGCTTCAACTTCTTCCGGTTTTACTTTTGAAATGTAAGTTTCGTAAGCAGTTTTTGCATTTGCATTATCTTTTGCAGATTGATAGGCGTAAGCCTGGCTATAATAAGACGGTGCCCAATCAGGAAGCAAAACAGAAAGCTTTTTCCATGTATCCACTGCTAATGTCCAATTTTGAACATTTTGATATTCTGTAGCTAGTTTGGCTAAAGATTCTGTGTCATTGGGATTTGCAGCAATTTGTTTTTTTAAAGCTTCAATCGTCGGGCTGGTCTGTACCGAATTCGCATTCTGGATTATTTCATTTGTTGTGGTATCTGCAGCCTGCACTTTCACACTATCAATTTTCTTGATATTTCGCTGATTGGTCTGTGCGTGCGCAAAACCTGCTGTTCCTATTAATGCTAATCCTAACACTATACTTTTGATGTTTATTCTTTTAATCGTTTCCATTTTGTTTAATTTTATGGTTAGACAATTTAAAAAGACAATTATGATTCCATTAATGCCAAATTTTTAGAAAGATTAAGGTTTTTAAAAATGAATTAACACAATGAGAGGAAATTAAAAATTTTTCTTAAAATATCTTTAAGTTATCGCAATTAGGGCTGTTTCTGAAGTATATTTGTAAATATTAAAATGCTACAATGAATATTATACTTGCCTCCACATCCACCTTATTCGGGGGAAATTATCTTGAATATCTGAAAGATGAAATTATACAGTTGTATAAAGGAATTGATGAAGTCATTTTTATTCCATTTGCGCGGCCTGGAGGGATTTCACATCATGAATATACATCAAAAGCGGCAGAATTTTTTGCACAAATTGATATTAAAATAAAAGGTCTGCATGAAGTTGAGGATCAGATCTCAGCAATTCAGCATGCAAAAGGATTTTTTACAGGCGGCGGAAATACATTCCTTCTTGTTAAAACCCTGCACGAAAAGCAGCTGATGAATATCCTCAAAGAAAATGTAATGTCAGGAAAGCCTTACCTCGGATGCAGCGCAGGAAGCAATATAGCAGGGCAAAATATGAAAACTACGAACGACATGCCGATTGTTTATCCTCCGAGCTTTGAATGTATGGGGCTAGTTCCTTTTAATATCAATCCGCATTATCTGGATCCGAATCCTGAAATTAAGCATAATGGAGAAACAAGAGAAACAAGAATAAAGGAATTCCTCACACAGAACGAAACAAAAGTAATCGGCCTTCGTGAAGGAAACTGGATTCGCAGGATAGGAAATAAAATCACTGTTGAAGGTACGGAATCTACCCGAATTTTCGAAAATGGAAAAGAACCGTACGAAATTGCTTCAGGAACAATAATTTAATTTTAAAAATTTCACTGTGAATGATTAAAATAGGAATAGCCCAATAGTGTTATTTTTATTCGCACTCATTATTCTTTCCATTTTTTTTCAATCAGTTCCATAAGATAATCCGGACATTTTACAATTTTTCCGGTTGCAGCATCTAAAAAGAAAAGAGTAGTAGCGGCGTCAGTAATTTTTTGCTTATCTTCGTTATAAATCTCGTATTCAAATTCGATTTTGACTCCGGGTATTTTTTTAATATAGGTATGGATCTCCAGATTTTGGTCGTAAAGAGCGGGTTTTAAATATTTGATTCTGTATTCAGAAACAGGCAGCCAGATTCCACGTTTTTCGATTTCATCATAAGACAATCCAAGCGTTCGGAAAAGCTCAACTCTTGCTACCTCAAAGTACTCGGCATAGTTTCCGTAGTAGACATATTTCATAGGATCAGTTTCTCCGTAACGTACTCGTATCGTGTGTGTTGTGTGAATCATAATAAATGTTAAAATATACATACAAATATATTTTTAAAAAATCAATACTTCAAAAATTTTTTTTTAATAATTAAAATTTTCATCTTTGTCTTTCCTATAAAAATAAGTAACCACAACGGATAATTGCAGCTGAAAAATGAATGAAAATCTAGTATTAATTTGGGAGAAATGCCTTCATTTCATGAAGGATAATCTCAACGCAGCCGAGGAAAATTCCGATATAAAAAAACTTGAGAATTCTTTTGATCTTCTGTTTGACAAGGTTCAGCCAGTCTCTTTGGTTGATAATAATCTTACGTTGATGGTTCCGAGTGATTTTTACAAAGAATATATTGAGGACAATTATTTGTCCCTGCTTTCAGCTGCGCTCAAAAAAAATATTGGAAAAGGAGTGAAGCTTTGGTATTCTGTTATGGAAAACAAACCTTCCGGAAAAGAGAAGCCGATTACAGTAAATGTTAAAGGCAATACCGTTTCGAAACCAAAAATTCAGGAAACGCTTCCGAATAATTTTCAGAGCAATATTGTCAACCCGTTTGTTGTTCCGGGAATCAAAAAAGTAAATATTGATTCTAATCTTAAAGCCGATTTTTCTTTCGATAATTATGTGGAAGGAGAATGCAACAAATTTGCTTCTACCGTTGCAAAATCTATTGCAAAAAGACCGGGAGCAACCGCTTTTAACCCATTGTTTTTACACGGAGGTTTCGGAGTCGGGAAAACACACCTTGGCCATGCAGTCGGATTGGAAGTAAAAAGCCTGTTTCCGGACAAAGTTGTTCTTTACTTATCTTCAGAAAAATTTATCCAGCAGTTTGTCTCTGCTGCAAAAGCTCATAAACAGACAGAGTTTGCGAATTTTTACCAAATGGTGGATGTTCTTATTATTGATGATATTCAGTTCCTTTCCGGAAAATCTGCAACTCAGGATTCATTCTTCCATATTTTCGATTATCTGCATCAGAACGGAAAACAGATTATCCTGACTTCCGATCGTGCTCCTGTTGATATTATGGATACACAGGAACGTATCGTTTCCCGTTTCAAATGGGGACTGACAGCAGAAATCAAAGCTCCGGATTTCGATACAAGAAGAAAGATCATTGAAGATAAATTGAGCCGAGACGGAATTGTGCTTACCGATGATATGCTCGATTTCCTCGCAACCGAAGTGAAAAGCAGTGTAAGAGACTTAATTGGTGTCATCAATTCTGTAATTGCCTATTCTACCATCTATAAATCAGATCTTACCCTTGAGCTTTTAAAGGAAACCATCAGCAAAATTGCTTCCAACAAAAAGAAAATCATCAATATCCCTTATATTCAGGAAGTGGTTTGCGAATATTTTGGGATCAAGAGAGAAGATTTACTTTCCAAAACAAGAAGAAGGGAAATTGCATTACCACGTCAATTGGCAATGTATTTTGCGAAAGAATATACCAATTCCACCTTTACCAAAATAGGAGAGGAAATGGGAGGAAAAGACCATTCAACAGTGATGTATGCGTGTGAAACCATTAAGGATGTTTCCAAAATTGATAAAGAAATTAAAAAGTACGTAAAAGAGCTTACGGAAAAAATAAAACAATAACAAATTGTAAAATTTGAGCAAAAGGAAAATGAAGAGTAGCAATATTCTTCATTTTTCGTTGAATGCCACTTAAATTACAATAGTCTTACCCCATTATTCATTACTTATGAAAATACTCATGGTCTGTCTCGGAAATATCTGCAGAAGCCCTCTTGCAGAAGGAATAATGAAATCTAAACTTCCCGAAAGTTTTTCAGTAGATTCCGCAGGAACCATTTCGATGCATGAAGGCGAACATCCGGATAAACGTGCTGTAAAAACGGCCGACAATCACGGGATTGATATTTCAAAACAGCGCTCACGTCCTATCACAAAAAAAGATTTAGAAAATTTTGATAAGATTTTCTGTATGGATCTCACCAATTTTGAAAACGTAATTTCCTTGGCAGAAAATGAAGAACAGCGACAGAAAATTTCTTTACTGATGGAAGCAGCGGATATGAATCATGCTTCAGGAGAAGTTCCGGATCCTTATTGGGGCGGAATGGAAGATTTTGAAAAAGTTTATCATCTTTTGGATGAAGCCTGCGAAACGATTTCAAATAAATTGAAAACTTCTAATATTTAAT
>DAMDNI010000151.1:4113-6915 GCA_032083825.1 Bergeyella sp.
AGCGTATTTATCTGAAGATTCTCCGCTTGATTATTTTGCCCCGGCAATTAGAGAATATATTCTGAAAACCGATTATTTTTTTGTTGAAAACGAAAAGACAGCAAGAAAAGTAATCAGGTTTTTCTGTCCCGAAAAAAAACAGCCTGATCTCAAATTGTTTCTGCTTGACAAGTATTCCGAAAATTCTGATTTGAAAGAAGCTCAGAAACTGATGAAAGAAGGACAGGATTTTGGCTTGCTTTCCGAAGCAGGATTGCCGTGTATTGCAGATCCGGGAAATATTATGGTAAAATGGAGCCACGAAAATAATATCAAAGTCATTCCGGTAAATGGCCCATCTTCAATTATATTAGCGCTAATTTCCAGCGGATTTAACGGCCAGCAGTTTACCTTTCATGGTTACCTTCCGATTGATAAATCAGAGAAAAAGCAGAAAATACAATGGTTGGAAAGCCAGGTTCAGAAAACCGGATATTCACAGATTTTCATGGAAACTCCCTATCGGAATAACCAGCTTTTTGAGGATTTGACCAAATTTCTTTCGCCGCAGACAAAATTATGTATTGCCGCCAATATCAACAGTCCGGAACATGAATTCATTAGGACGTTAGCCATCAAAGACTGGCAGAAGAACAAACCGGAACTTCATAAAATTCCGGCTGTATTTGTTTTGGGAAAATAATAATAGGTTTTATTTTTTCTTTTTCAGGAAAATTTCAATTACGCCGTTTTTCCCTTTTTCGCCGTATTTTTTTGTTGCATTTTGGTCTTTTATAACATTTATAGATTCAATATCTTCAGGTTTAAGATTTTTTATTGCATCTTCTGTTGTTTGCATGCCTTCAATTATAATAAGCGGTTTTATTTGCTGAGTAGTCTTTGTCTCTGAATTTTGTTTAGGCGATAATTCTTCTGATTTAAAGTCAGATCTGATACTATCAGTTTTTTGAGAGTAGATTTTTATGGCTGAAATTAAAACCAAAACTGTGAAAATTTTTTTCATGGATGATGCTTTTTATGCATTTTAATGTAGTGAATTTACAAAAAAACAATGGATTATAAAACGGTTGAATTCTTTGTGAAAATAATTTTAAAAAATTTTAATTGTTTGGATACTCGTGTAATTTGTCCAAAAGGATTTTCTATTTTTATAGAATGAAAAAAATTCTATTGATGTCGCTTTTGGTCCCGTTCTGTTTATTTGCACAGAATTTTCCCGAACTTACTGACGAAATTGCTGTAAAACTTTCTGAAAAACCGCTGCATTGCATCAATCAGGAATATCCGAATAAAACGGCTCACATTATTAATAACGAATCTGAAGCAGAACTTTCACCTAAAAACCTGCATCCTGCTTTTTATGGTTGTTTCGATTGGCATTCTTCTGTTCATGGCCATTGGATGCTTGTTCGCCTTCTCAAAACAAAACCAGGTCTTCCCAATGCAAAACAGATCGAGGAAATTCTGGATAATAGTTTCCAGCCAGGAAAGATAAAAGAAGAAGCAGATTATTTTTCAAAATATCAATTAACCGCAACATTTGAAAGAACGTATGGTTGGGCATGGATTTTAAAGCTTGACGAAGAATTAATTTCTTGGAATGATCCGAGAGCTCACAAATGGCATCAAAATCTAAGACCTTTAACAGATAAAATCCTGACACTCTGGAAAGCGTATCTTCCGAAGCAGACTTATCCTAACAGAACCGGAGTGCATCCAAATTCTGCATTCGCATTGAGTTTTGCTTTAGATTGGGCAAAAGCAGCTAAAGATTCCGAGTTTGAAAAGCAGCTGAGCGAAAAAGCAAAATATTTTTATTTGAATGACAAAAAAACGCCGGCTTATTTAGAACCCGACGGTTCAGATTTTTTTTCGCCAAGTTTGGAAATTGCAGATCTTATGAGAAGAGTACTTCCGCAAAATGAATTTGCAAAATGGCTTGACCATTTTTATGAAAAAAGAAGCCTTGAAAATATCGAAAAAATTCCGATTATCAGTGATATTAATGACTATCAGACCGTACATCTTGTAGGCCTCTCTTTTTCGAAAGCGTGGTGCATGAAAGGCATTTCACAAGCACTTCCGGAAAAACACAAGCTAAAAAAGCAGTTCAAAAATACCGCAGATCAATTTCTTCAAAATGCATTGCCTCTTTTATTTCAGGGAAACTACGGAGGAGATCATTGGCTGGCAAGTTTTGCAGTTTATTCGCTCGAATGATTTTAAAATATTCTTATCGTTCAGAATCTTCTTTTACATCACAAAACTTCCAAAATTCGTGCTTTCCACAGGGAGTAAAAGGGGATAATTTCCATTTTTAACGATATCCTATAATCTTTTCTCAGATTGTTGTAATGTTTTACCTCCGAAGAGTTTATAATATTACTTTTTTAAAATATGAGAATATGATTTTAAATAATGACCCTCTGAAATACACTGATCAACAGGAAAGAAAACATTTTCGGGATCATTTTCTATTGACGGAGATTTTGAAAATGTATGGTGTCGCTCCGTTTTTGGCTCATTCTCTGGACAAAATTAAAGAAAATGTGAGACATTCCGGGTTGAGAAAAATTATTGATCAGTGCATTCATGACCATCATTCACAGTTTCCGTACCATCATTATTCTTCTCAGGAATTTACGGAATCGACTATTGGATCCGAATTTAAAACCCCTTTTGCACACTATGCAAAAGTAGCTTTTCAAAAAGTGGTCAAAGAACAGGAATATTTGCAGAAAATGCTAGGAAGTCTTGATGCTGACGGAAATTGTGCTGACTGAAGAAAATCATTGCAGGAGG
>DAMDNI010000151.1:6925-7486 GCA_032083825.1 Bergeyella sp.
TATTTCAATACCAAAATCATGGAATTTCATCACGAATTATTAAATCATATCGGCTCTTTGCTATGGACGAAAAACGAAACTGTTTCAGTTGCGGAAAGTGTGACTTCCGGATTTTTGCAGTTCTCATTTTCGCAAATGAAAAATGCTTCTTTATTTTATAAAGGCGGAATGACCACTTATACTTTAGAAGAAAAAGTAAAACTTCTGAAAATAAACAGGGAAGAAGCGAAAGCTTGTGATAGTGTCTCACAAAATATTACAGAAACAATGGCGCTGAATAATGCCGAAATATTTGAAACCGACTGGTCGATTGCAGTCACAGGATATTCTACGCCGGTTCGCAATTCGGCTTTTGCTTTATATTCTTATTTTTCAATTGCTTATCATCATGATATTATTTTTTCGGATAAGATTGAACTGCATTCTAAAACAAAACCAATAGATGCACAGCTTTATTACGCAGAATATATTTTAAACAGCTTTAAATCACAGCTGGAAGCTCAAATTTAATCATTATGGAAAACCAGGAATTTCAGAATAAATCAGTTTTAATATCCGGTG
>DAMDNI010000152.1:0-7472 GCA_032083825.1 Bergeyella sp.
TGCACATACGCCGACAGAGCAATTAAATGATTTTACTGTCCTCGAAAATGGTTACGTAGGGATTGGTACAATTACACCTTCTCAAAAACTTGAAATACAGACAGGCGGAACTGCTGCTGCTCCGGTTACGGGTTTTAAACTTGTCGACGGGAACCAGAATAATAATTTGGTACTCACTTCAGATGCAAATGGAGTAGGAACATGGCTGCCTGTTTCAACCACTATCAAATCAGGAGGCTTTACCACTAACAGCAATAATTTACCTTTTGCACCTACAGGATGGACGCAAACAGGAGGATTTATTTCATTAACACCGGGTATATGGAAGGTAGATCTGATCGAACTGATAAAAGGGCTGAATGCCAATGGATACCTTTTGTCAGCAGATGATTACTGCTGGATAAGATTTTCTCTTGCAGATTCAGATTTAGCAGCTTCGCCTTCTTTGGATTTTATTAATATTGATACTTCAGGCAATGTCGTGACCGGTTCTGAACAGTATGTTGCCACAGGATTTTCCGGGCCAAAGCTTGACGGGACAGGAAATAATGATAAGTATGCTGTAGCGCAGGGATCTTTCATTATTCGTAATGATACGACAGCTGCGAAAACATATTATATCATTTCTCAAATCTATAAAGCCACCAATACTCTCACCACTAATGAATTTTACTTTGAACAGGTAGGATCGTCAACATGGGGAGAAAACAGAATTACTGCTATAAGAGTTAATCCATAATCTCATTTATAATTTTTGGGTAGTTGCAGAGATTATTTTGCAGCTACTCAGATTTATAAAAAATTGGACCAAGCTTACCGGAAGAAAATGTAAGAAATCTATTTAAACTAAAATTTTATATCACTTTTCATTTCTAACTAATCATTACAATGAACCAACTTTTTTTATATCTACTTTTATTGAGTCCTATTTCCTCGTACAATGGGAGTAATCAGGTGAATAAAGCTGATTATACAGTTACATATGCAGGAGTTTCGTTCAGTGAACAGCCTGAAAATGTTTTTAACGATGATTCTTCTTCAGAAATTTTCGGAAATAAAGAGGAATCAGGATTTGAGAACGGAAATAACAATACTGAAAATCAGGATGCAGATCAGGATGAGATTGTAGCGGATGTAGAAGCCGTTTCTGTAGATAAATATTTGCCATTGCTGTTGTTGCTGGCTTTATATTTCATCATACGTTTTTGTAAAAAAAATACTGAAATGCCGTAATTGTTTTCTGAAAATGAGTTTTAATAAAACGATCGTTAAAATTAGCAATAAGAAAAGGGCAGAGCTCTATTCAAAAGCTTTTCTTATTTCTCTGGTCATATCTTTTATCGGGTTGACGGGAGCGATAATCTTGTATTATATGAGCAGGAATATAATTTTTGCAGTAATTATTCTATTCTTTTTGACTGTATTTTTCCTGAACCTGTCTATGATACTAAAAACAAAAATCTTTGAATACGAAGACTCCGGATATGTAACGACCATCAGGCAATATCATCCTCTTTCTGATGGAAAGAAAATCACAACAGAATATCCCAACCACATAATAGAAAAGTTTCGAATTGAAAAAGCACTTTTAGTATTGTATCTGAAATGGAACAACGATCAGATTTTAAAAATCAAATACAGGCTTAAAGGTTTGAAAAAAGAACAGTTGAAACAATTACAATATTCATTATACAATAATTGTAATGAAGAAGATCAATTTTAAAAACATCCATATCGGAAAGCTCATCGAAATCCGAAGCAAGGAACTAAAAATAGAAGAAACCCGAATTTCTAATTTCATGAAATGTTCCAGAGAAGAAATAAAAGCGATGTACAAGGAAAAAAGCCTGAACACCGAATTGCTTTTGAAATGGAGCAAGCTGCTGGAATATGATTTTTTTAGGATTTACTCACAACATTTAATATTATACGCACCACAGTCAAATACCAGTTATAACCGATTGTCAGATACTCCTTCTTCATTGCCCCATTTCAGGAAAAATATTTATACAATAGAAATAATATCCTTCATTCTTGGGCAGATAGAAACCGGAGAAATGACTAAAGCACAGGTAATAGAAAGATATAAAATTCCAAGAACAACCCTTTATAAATGGACAGAAAAGTACAAATGAAGCCAAATTATAAACTCATCTTTTCTGATATCATCAAAAAAAGATATCCTGAAAAGAAAAGGGAATGCCTGCCTATTCTTTCGAAACGGGAATTATCTGCTGAAGATATTATAATCCTCAACAAAAAGCTGTTTGGGCTGCCAGATAAAGAAACACAGAAAACAAATCAGAAACATCGCTCATACAATGAGTCCGATATTGTGAAAATGCTTGAATACCAGAAAACAAATACACTGAGCAATATACAGCTTGCAAAAACTTTCGGGTTGAGCAGAAACACCGTAGCCAAATGGAAAAAGATGTTTCAACCAAGATAAAATCCCGTAATAAAATATGAAATTAATATTTTTTAGCTAAATTTTTGAACCATAGTTCAAGGTCTTCATCAGCCGGAATCTGCAGTTTAGTCCGTAAATTCTGCCGCCTGTTCCGGATGGTATTGATAGATTTAAAAGTGTACAATGCAATATCCTTCGTTGTAAAACCCAAGAAAAAATATGCGGAAAGTGTTAATTCCGAAACTCTTAATTTACAATCTTTTTCGAGCAGTGTGTGTATCACTTCGGGATAAACTTCCTGAAAACGTGTGAAAAATTCTGGACTATTGCTTTTTGCAAGGGCTAAAACTTCATCAAAAGATTCATTCACTTTCTGTTCCAGTTTCCTGGTGTCTTCTTCATAGCGTTGTGTTATTTCTTCTTTTTGCAGGATGAGACTATTTTCTTTTTGAGAAGATATTGTTTTTAGATGCTTTACTTTTTTCACCTTTCTTCTGTACAGGAGCCACAATCCTATAAGCAGAAGAATCAAAATACCTGACATGACCGCAATAATGAAAGTGGTCTGAGTATCCTTTTTTACAAATTCTTCTTTTTGGTCAGAAAGTATTGAATTGATCGCCAGATTTGATGCGGCAAGCATTTCTGATTTTAAATTATTCTGAAGCTCAAGAGATTTGAACCTGTATTTTTCTTCTGAAGCACGGTCTCCCAAAAGATGATAAGCATCTGCAATCTTTTGATAAATAGAAGGGATTTCACTCTTTAATTTTGTTTTTTCAGAGATCTGTAAGGCTTTTTTATAATAAATTATTGCAGAGTCGTTTTCTTTCCTGTACAACATCAGATTACCGTACGATTTGAAGGTAAAAGAAAGATAGGGATATTCATTTGCTTTTGCGAGATGAATAGCTTTTAGAAGAAAAAACTGTGCTTCATCCGGCTTGGAAGCAGAAGTATAATATTCGCCCAGCTCTGTAAAATTATTAATAATATGGGGAAGATATTTTTTTGTATCTAATTTTTCGAGAATTGCTCGGCTTTCATTGAGGTAATAATATGAGGAGTCGGATTTTTCCATTGATTCATAAATCAAAGCCAGATTTTCATAGACTAGTGCTTTGATTAATTTTTTTTCCGGTTCCGTTTTTTCCAGTTCGGGAATGATCTCCAATGCTTTTCTGCTTTCTTTGACAGCGTTTGGAAGTAATTTTAAATTACCATAAATACGGCTGCGTACACGTCTTATTTCAAAATTTAGTGATGGATCTTTTAGATCTTGGTTTTCTTTTTGTGCTTTATCCAGGTACTTCAGCCCATATTGGAAATTATTGAGTTCGGCCAAAGACTGTCCGATACGGAAATTGCCTATGGCAATCCCTCGTGAATAATTTTCTTTTTTACTGATTTTTAATGCTTCCTGAGCAAAGCTTATGCACGCCTGCAAGTTGAATTCTGTTGTTTTTATATAGGCAGAGTCCAGCAGTCTTTCGATTTCGGGGATTTTTTTCTGTTTCGTTTGTGAAAATAGAAAAATTGGGGTTGCAAAAAAGATATAAAGTAGTTTTTTGTGTATCATAGTACCAATCCCAACTTGTTAAATAATGGCAAATTTAAAAATTCCTGGTCAGATTTGTAGGCATATATTTATTTTGTATTATTTTAGAAATAGTATAAAATAAATTGCTGATCTCAATACACGAAGAAATATGATAGAAATAACAGTTTTCGGCTCATAGATATTTCCATGAAATTATTAAATATATCATCAAAAACATATCTAATCTGTATTCCGAATGAAAATCATTACCCCAAAAGAAGGGAAAATTTTCCCTTCTTTAAGAGGCAAATAATTTTATTTTTTTGGATAGGATGATTATGGCTTCCAGAATGACCATACCGATCCATTGTACACAGCAAGCTGCCGTGAAACGGTGTCATACACTATCATTCCTGGTGCAGGATCATAAATATTCAGATGCGGATTAGCCACTTTTGGAAGTATCATCGCTTTATCATTGTCGGACAATACAAGGATGCCGTCCGTATTATCCGTATCTCCGTTTGTTCCAATTGCAGTTTTGGAAGCTGTAGATTCTGTTTGCCCGGTTTGTATAGCAATATCAGCGGTTCCTGTTGTATCTACACTCAGGTCAAACCATGTATTGGTATCTTTAAGATATTTTACTTTATGATCATTTATATCGTAAATAATAGTTCCGTTTTCTGTGATGCCTGATTTGTTTTCTACATACGGAAGAATAAGTCCACGGTTTTCTGTACTTCCAAACTCTAATGAAACAGAAGGATTGGTTATATTAGTTTTCCCGATAGCAACCTGAGCGTTTATGGAAAAATTTAACAGGAAAAGGGTGATTATAAAGAGTATTTTTTTCATTATTTTATTTTTTGTTTCGAAGCAAATTTATGCTTCTATAAGTTATAATTTGTGCTTACTTAATGCTTTGTTTCTACGGCTTCAGCAGTAATTGTAGTTGCTATATTACATACTTGGCCATTTATTGAGACCTCAAAATAGTAACTTCCGCCTCCGTTGGTTGAAGTTCCTGTAACGGTTAAAACTAAATTGCCGCTACCGTTTGATAATGTACCTGCAGCAAGTACTGCAGTAAGACCTGTTGTACCTGTGGAAGGTATCAATTGCTGCGGATAAGAAGATCCGTCGCCATCTAAATATGGTATGGTGATGGTAAAGTTTACATTCGGATCAAGATGCGTGTCTCCGTTAATAACAGCATTACTGCAATTGAGCGTAAATGATTTTGTTTCAGAGCATGTTTGCGTTGATAGGCAATACCATGCATAGCTGGAACCTCCATTGGTAGAGGTATATAATTTCATACACTTATTGGTGGTATCATATACCATCATGCCCTCTGTAAAGTTCCCTGAGGCAATTCCGACTGGTGTTTCCGGAGTGGCCGGATTGCCATCTGCATCTTCGAATGCCACTCTGTTCAGCACAAAACCTTTGGTTTTTGATTCGAGTGCAAGCCATCCTCCTTTTCTAGTCATAGGCCAATTGTCGGGATTGTCTGATCCGGCTCTGTTCAGTGAGGTAATACCTACTTTAGTTTCAAGCTTTGTTCCTGTTAAAATTCCAGGTTTGTAGCAGTAGTCTTCACATTGTGAATTTAATGAAGCATTCTTCGAATCTCCTATACCTTGCCCCTGATCGCCTCCAATGTCGGCAGATCCGCCAAGATTAACCAAATTAGGGACACCTTCTGTATTTATTCCTCCATGAGCTGCAATATTTATGCTTCCATTCGCATTCAAGTGGGAAGTCGTTACATTTTCATCTCCTTCAATAGAGTCAAAACAGCCATCATTGTCAGAATCTAAATCCAAATAATCCGGAATTCCGTCTCCGTCTGTATCGCAATATCCTGTTACTCTTACTGTATAATTGTCAAAAAGGATAGATCCCGAAGAAGCAAGAGAATAAAAATATACTCTAACCTTGTATTGAGTATTTGGTAATAAGGTAAAGGCCGGATTATCATAAATTTGAACATTATTAGTATTTAAACTGCTGAGGTCTGAAAGCAGTACTGTACTTGTAGAAAAATTATCAGATGAGATCGCTATCGCAAATTTGTAGTTAATAGTATTGGCACTCTGATGAAAGACTGAAGTTTTGTCATAAATATACTGCATGCTGTTTGGTAAACTAGTATTCCAGTTAGCAGTTGTAAATTGATATTGTACATAATCATTTTCTGAAATTGCTCCTGAAAGTGATGTTGTTGACGTACTTATTCCGGACAATTGATAAGAGCTCATGTGAACAGATATTGATGACAGGCCGCTTCCTTTTGATGCAGCAGTAGTTCCGCTATTTGAAATTACTGAAGGCTGTAAAATTTCAGGATTTAAACCATATGATCCGTCACCTGACCAAATAACAACAGGACCAATAGGAGTGACGCATTCTTCTGTATCCAATATCCCATCATTATCATCATCTGAATCGCACATATCAGCGATACCATCGCCATCTGTGTCTGGCCCAAAACATTTAGAAATTGTAACACTTACCGGACTGGATGTCACACTGCATGTTCCATCTCCTTTTACAATCACATAATAATAAGTTGTTCCTTCCACTGCAGAAGCATTCGGAGTATAACTGGCAGATGTAGCTCCCGTAATTAAAGTTCCTCCACTATTGGAATTATTCGTATTACTGTACCATTGGTAAGTTGGTAAAGTAGTGGTGTTCCATTTTGTAGCTGAAACCGTAAGAGCCGCAGGTATAATATTAGGACCTACTTTCTGATTAGCCGGAGTCAGGGAATTGATAATAGGCGTATCATCATAACCATAGGTAACATAGTTTTGGCTGTCACCAATTGCAACACCTCTTACGGAGGAATTAGTTGCAGTACCATCTCCAAATGCAGAATAACGGAACATATAAGTCTGTCCGGTCTGCAGATTAACAGGAATAGTGACAGCGGCTCCGGCAGTGCTGAAAACCTGTGTATTTAATAATGGTTTTAGCCACCATCCAGACTGCATGGGACGCATATTAATACCATTCCAATTCACAAATTGTTGTGATACCAGCTTAGAACCTGATGGTGGAGTAGGATAATTGCCTATTGCAATACTGAATTTTCCCAATGGGTTTAAATTACCATTAGCGATCTTCGTGGTGAATACATTATCCGTAGAATTTGGGTTTTCAGATGGTAGTTGATTATTCACATCTGCAAAATTACTTGCAGGAAGACTGTTATAAAGGCTTCCCGTGCCATCAGTTCTGGGAACAAGTGTTATACTGGATCTGCTGAGCGTTACACTAGGACCTTCAACAATGGCTTGCCAGCGGTTGTCTACACCATATTGATTATTCAGGTCAGAATAAGCTACAGGTACGGTAAAAGAATTTCCTATCCCTGGAATAGCAACGCCGCTGGAAAGATTATACACAAGATTGACTGTTCCTCCATTCACACCAATGATATTTGCAGGCAACGCTAAAGTTGATGCAATATCCAGTTTATAGGTAGTTGTTGCACAAGGTATATTA
>DAMDNI010000153.1:0-7456 GCA_032083825.1 Bergeyella sp.
AATCTGGATTATATTATTAATTATAATACCGGAGAAATCACATTCACGAGTTTTCGCCCTATTTTTTCGCAAAATTTTATTACCGTATCTTATAATTACACCAATAGGAATTATTCGAGATATCTTTTTACCGGAAACCTTCAGCATCAAAGGGAAAAATTCCGCATCGGGATGAACTGGTTCATGGAGAATGACAACAAAAACGCTCCTCTTTCCCTGAATCTCAGCAAAGAAGACGAAGAAATTCTCGCTAATGCAGGAAACAATACAGATTTAATGTATGCGCCTTCCGGAGTGGAAAGCGAATATGATGTCAACAAAATTCTTTATGAGAAATTAGTTGGTGCTTTCGGGGAATATTATCAGTTTTCCACAGACGAGAATGCAGTTCTGTACCAGGTTTCATTTACATATTTCGGAGCCAATCTTGGAGATTATGTTCTAAAGCAGACGACCAACAACGGAAGAGTTTTTGAATATGCGGGGCCAAATCTTGGAGATTACAAAGCTGTCCGTAAACTTGCTTCACCTCAGAAAACCCAGGTTTTCTCGTTCAATTCTGAATATTTATTAAATGAAGGGAAAATCGGTACTGATTTTTCTTTCAGTAATTATGATATCAATTTATTTTCTTCCAGAGATGCTGCACAAAATTTAGGATATGCGGGTAGAATCTACGGAGCAAAGACCTTCGGAAAGAACAATTGGAAGGGAACGCCGAGTTTTGAATATCAAAGAATCGACGGACAGTTTTTTATTTTAGACAGGATAAATGATGTCGAGTTTGCGAGAGATTTTAACCTGACACAAGAATTCAATGAAAAAACGCAGAATCGTTTTATATTCAGCTTCCTGAATCAGTGGAAAAATGCTTCGTTCTTGAATTATAAACTGAATTACCTGGATGAGAAGAATTCTTATACCGGAATCAAAAATGATTTCGATTTCGGCTGGATCAGGAAAAAATTCACCACAAAAGGAAATTTTTCTTATCTCAACACCAGTTCTGATGATTTGGACACAAAATTTGTACGAGGCGGAATCACTTCCGAATTTCTGGGCAGAAAAGGAAGCTGGGCAATTGGCGGAAGTATGGAACATAATGTAAAAAAATATACCGAAACCAATCTTTATGACACGACAAGCTTCAGTTGGAAAGAAGTTTTTATTCAAAAAAAGGTGGGTGATTCTGCAAGAACAAAACTTCTTTCCAAAATTTATTTCCGTGATAATGATTCTATCCGTAATAATTCCCTTGAAAATATGAACCACATTTTGGGAATCATGGCAGAAAGCCAGCTCATCAAAACTGAGAAAACAACTTTGAGCGCGCTCATTCATTACCGTAAATTTTATTATCAGAATCAGGATGTTCTGGCAAATCTGAATCAGGATTTTATAGTTGGAAACATTTTATACAATCAGCAATTATTTAAAAACGGAATGCGACTTCAGGCTTTTTATGAATTAGGAAATGGGCAGGAAGCGCAAAGAGAATTTCAGTATCTCAAAGTAACAGACGGACAAGGTGTTTATAAATGGACGGATTATAATGGCGACGGAGTTCAGCAGCTTGATGAGTTTGAAATCGCCGAATATGCAGATCTTGCCCAATATATAAGAGTATATACGAACACGGTAAATTATGTGCCGTCCAACAAAAACAAGATGACTTTGGCTTTATTTGTAAATCCTTCGGTGATTTTCAATTCTCAAAACAGCTTTCTGAAAAGATGGAATTTCAATATTTCCTTGAATTCTCAAAATTCATTTTACAAAAAAGAAAAAGTTTTCGTACTGAATCCTTTCGAAAAAAATGCTGACCAAATCCTGAAAAATCAGAATTTTCTCGCCTCTGCACAATTTAATTCCACAGAAAAATCCGGCTGGAACGGAAATTATCGTTTCATTGCCAATGACAATCTTGTGAATGCCAACTTTAGCAACGAAGAAAGAGAACATACTTCGCACCTTTTAAATATAGGATACTGGTTCAATAAAGATTTCCGGCTGGATTGGGAAAACTCTGTTTACAGCATTGTCAACTCTTCACAGATGTTCAGTTCTAGAGATTACCAGCTTGAAAACTTTGAGACTAAGCCGAAAGCAACTTATAAAATTAACACCGCTTTAATGGCAGAATTATCTTCCGCTTACCGTGAGAAAAACAGAACAGACGGAGAAGAGTTCCTGAAAACATTTGACATTACCGGAACTTTACAGTGGGATTATAAAAAAACTTCTATCCGCGGAAACTTCTCTTTTATCAATAATAAATTCACAGGCGAAAGCTTTTCAATTGTAGGAAACCAGATGCTTGACGGCTTGAAAGCAGGAAAAAATCAGGTATGGAGCTTATTGATTCAGCAGGCTGTGAATTCATTTATTACACTAAACGTAAATTATGAAGGGAGGAATTCAGGCGAAAGAACCATCCATATCGGAAGCATGCAGGTAAAGGCGAGCTTTTAATATTAAAATCTCTTTTTATTTTCCCGGAATACTCCTGTCAATCCAATCCTTTTTATTCGTCCGTCAAAAACATTATCTTTGCACCATGATAAAAATCGGAAATATAGAACTGCCGGACTTTCCACTTTTGCTGGCACCTATGGAAGATGTAAGCGATCCGCCATTCAGAAGGCTGTGTAAAATGCACGGTGCAGATTTGATGTATTCGGAATTTATTTCTTCTGAAGGATTGATTCGGGATGCGATCAAAAGCAGAAAAAAACTGGATATTTTCGATTATGAACGTCCTGTCGGAATTCAGATTTTCGGAGGAGACGAAGAAGCAATGACAATGTCTGCAAGAATTGTGGAGACTGTAAACCCGGATTTGGTGGATATCAATTTCGGCTGTCCTGTAAAAAAAGTAGTCTGCAAAGGAGCCGGAGCCGGAGTTTTAAAGGATATTGATTTAATGGTCCGCCTTACAAAAGCAGTCGTGAATTCTACACATTTACCTGTGACTGTGAAAACCAGGTTGGGTTGGGATACGAATACCATTAATATAGATGAAGTTGCCGAACGTTTGCAGGATGCCGGGATCAAGGCGTTAACTATTCATGCAAGGACGCGCTCTCAGATGTATAAAGGTGAAGCAGACTGGGAACATATTTCCAGAATTAAAAATAATCCGAATATCGAAATTCCGATCTTCGGAAACGGCGATGTTGATTCTCCTGAAAAAGCATTGGAATACAAACAAAAATATGATTGTGACGGAATTATGATCGGACGCGGTGCAATCGGATATCCCTGGATTTTTAATGAAATCAAGCATTTTTTCAAAACAGGAGAAATTCTTCCCGAACCAACGATTAATGACCGCCTTACTGCAGTGCGCCAACACGCAGAATGGAGCGCAGAATGGAAAGGCGAAAGATTAGGGCTTATAGAAATGCGCCAGCATTATACGAATTATTTCCGCGGAGTCCCTCATTTCAAAGAATTCCGTAAAAAATTTCTTGAGATTTTCACCCTCGAGGAAATGGATGTCATTATTCAGGAAGCAAAAGAATTCTACGCCGGATATTTTTCGGAAGTTTCGTAAATATTAAAACAGGTATTCCGCAGATTCTCTGTCAAGATTTTCAATAAAATAAGAAGGCAGCATTCCGGTTTTATTTTTAAATGCTCTTGTAAAAGTATTTCGTGAAGAAAATCCACATTCTTTGGCAAGATAATCTATTTTATACCCGCGGTATTTGGGTTCGTTATATAATAGTTTTATAATATAATCTATTCTAAGGTCATTAATATACTGGCTGAAGGATTTATTTTTGTATTCTCTTAATATTTCAGGAAGGTATTTTGAATTGGTTCCGAGATAATTGATGAGATATCCCAAACTGACATCTTTTTTTATGAAACGGTTAGATTTTTCAAATTTATTTAATCCTGAAAGAAGTGTATCTACAGTTTCAGGAGTAATATATACAGACTTTTGTTCCAGATCCTGATCTTCATCAGATTCGATTCCGGTTGGCTCAGGCTGGGACAAAATTTCTCCGGTTTCCTGGCTTGCACTTTCCTGAATAGATTTTATTAGATTCTTATATTGCTTATGAAGCTTTTTTTCATTTTTTCGCCAAAGCAAATAAGCAAGAACAGCTAAAAAAATAATGAAACCGGAAGCAATCAGCATTGTTTCATTTATATTTTTTTGGGAATCCTTCTTGTTTTCAGAAATAATTTTGTTTAATGAAGTGTTTACACTCTTTCGTTCTGCTTTTTTCAAACTATCATTCAGTTGGGTATACAGATCAGCATAATACTTGGATTCTTCTTTTTGACCGGTCTCCAAATAAGATTTAAATAGATTATTGTATACCTCTTTCCGTAATTCCGGCTGATCAAACTTTCCGGTAAGTTTCAATACTTCTTTCCCATATTTTATGGATTTCTGATAGTCTTTTTCTGAAAAATAAAACTCAGATATATAAGAAAACAGCGCAATTTTATTGGATGGTTCTATTTGATATTTTTGATTTTCATATAAGTCTAAAGCTTTCCTGTAATAATCTTCAGCTTTTCTGCTTTGCTTAAAATTCTCGAAATACAGATGCCCTAGTTTTATATATTGTATACCTACAACATTGTATTTTGCGTTTAGGATATCGCTTTTCTGTTTTTCATCGGGAATTTTGCTAAGCTCATCCAAACTTTTATTAACATAATAAAGAATCTTATTCTCACTCCCCTTCATATCTTCAAGACAGCCGGAATAGCTATCATAAATTAATGCAGTTTTGTAATACCGGATATTTTCGTCTTCGATATATTTGACATAGGTTAAAGCTTTATCCAGATTTTGTATTGCCTGGTTATTCAATCCCAACATCGAATAAGAAGCACTTATTGTTCTGTACATTCCTGTAAGAGTGCTGAAATTATTTAGTTTTTTTGCTAAGTTTTCAACATCCTCACTTATTTTAATCACTTTTTCATATTCACTGTTATTGAAATATAAGATCGCCAGAGATTCCTTACATTTCAGAATTCCTTTATCAAAATTTATTTTCTCTGATTCTTTTAATGCTTTGATAAATAATGATATTGAAAGAGAAGCGTCCTGTGAAGATAATGTTACCGCTTGATCCAATTGCTTTTCTATAGATTCCGGTGTTTGAGCTTTAAAAAAAATAGTAAAAAATGTTAGAAAAAATAATGTGAAAGCAGTATTAATAGTTTTCAGGCTCATTATTTTAAAACAACTGTATTCCGTATAATTAAATAATTTATTTTGCTTTTTCGGATTCATATTTACTTATTCTCTCAGCTTAGGCCGATTTATTCTTGAAATCTACAAAAAGTGGCACGAATCTGAAAAAAAAAGTATGACAAATTCCAGAATTAGATGCTTTTATAATTTAATACAAAACATTGATTATCTAAAAGTTATTAAAAAAAATTAAGATCAATAATATTGAAATATTTTTTGAACAAAAAACCGCACAAAAAAGCAAAATAATTATGAATCTTTTTTCTTTTCAAAAAACGATTTTTTTTCCTAAAAAATACCTGTATATTGTGTAACAAATCTTCTAATCAAGAAACTTATAACTAATAAGGAAATATTAATGTTAATCGCAGAAAACGTAACGAAATCTTACAATGCCGGAAAAAAAATTGCACTTGCAGATTTCAGCATCAACGTTCCGACAGGAAGTATATACGGGCTTCTTGGCCCGAATGGTGCAGGTAAAACATCTTTCATTCGTATTATTAATCAGATTACACAGGCTGATTCCGGAAATGTTTTCATCAATGACCAGAAATTAAACCTGGAACACATCAAAGATATTGGCTACATGCCGGAAGAAAGAGGATTGTATAAAAATATGACCGTCGGAGATCAGCTTCTCTATTTCGGAGAACTAAAAGGAATGACCAGAAACGAAGCCCTGAATCAGGCAAAATATTGGTTTGCACAACTGAATATCGACCAATGGTGGAAAAAGAAACTCTCCGAGCTTTCAAAAGGAATGGCGCAGAAAATTCAGTTTGTCGTTACAGTTCTTCACAAACCAAAACTTTTGATTCTTGATGAGCCATTTTCAGGATTCGATCCGGTGAATGCCAATCTCATCAAAGACCAGATTCTAAATCTGAAAAATCAGGGAACCACCATTATTCTTTCCACGCACAGAATGGAAAGTGTGGAAGAAATGTGTGATTATGTTGCGCTGATTAATAATTCCAGAAAAGTTTTAGACGGGAAAGTATTTGATGTACGGGAAAAATTCAAGAAAAACATATTTGGTGTGACATTAGCCGATGTTGATTCCGAAACATTCCTTTCCTTCAAAAACCGTTTCGCCATTACGGAAGAAAAATTCTTAAACGGACTTTTAAGCTTCGATATTCAGAACGACAATGATCAGAATTTTTTGATTTCGGAACTGCTGAAAATTGGAAAAATCCGGTCTTTCGATGAAAAAATACCGAGTATGAACGAAGTTTTTATCAATGCCGTAAGCCAAAATAATTAAAATCTCCATGAAAAATATATTGCTCATTACCAAAAGAGAATATCTTACTCAGGTAAAAAAGAAATCATTTATTCTGCTTACCATTCTGACTCCTTTATTTTTAATTGGCTTCGGAGTTTTGATTTCATTTATGTTTAAAGCCAATAAATCAAGCCATAATTTTAATGTAATCGACAAAAGCGGAATTTTCCAGGGGAAACTAAAATCTTCCGAAGACCTCAAATACATATTCGTTCCGGAAAATACCGAAGCTTCATTAAAATCATCACTGAAGGACATGGAAGGAATTGATGGGCTCCTTATTATTCCAAAGCTTCAGGATAAAAATTTTGAAAATCTGGAGAAAAATACAAAATTGCTTATTAACAAAAAGATCGGCTTCGATACCAAAATGAAAATTGGTTCTAATCTTGTAAATGTTATCCGTCTTGAAAAAATCAAAAATCTTGGGCTTGACGAAAAACAGATTCAAGATTTGGACAAAAGCTTCAGCCTCGATACAGAGAATGTAGTCGACCATAACAAAACCGATTCTGATCTCACTTTTGGCGTGAAATCCGGATTGAGCATGGTCATGCTGTATGCTGTTTTTATGTTTATCATTATTTACGGTGTTCGGGTGATGCGCAGCGTTCTGGAAGAAAAAAATAATCGCGTTGTGGAAATCATCATTTCTTCCGTAAAACCATTCGAACTGATGATGGGAAAAATCATTGGCGTTACTCTTGTCGCATTGACTCAATTTATCATTTGGATCGGGATGTCCGTGGTTGCTGCAATTTTTTTCAATACAGGATTTTCTGCTTTGCAAAGCCAGATTCCTGGTGGAGAAGAAACAGCTTTTGATAAATTAGACATTCAGATGATCGTTACGGAAATTTCACATACACTTTTAGATTTGAACTTTCCACTCATTATTTTTGTATTCATCGTTTTCTTTTTGCTGGGATATATTTTTT
>DAMDNI010000154.1:0-7444 GCA_032083825.1 Bergeyella sp.
CTTTAGCATCTGAAATGGGTGCGATGCAGGAAAGAATTACTTCCACTAAAAATGGTTCCATTACTTCTGTACAGGCAATTTATGTTCCTGCGGATGACTTAACGGATCCGGCTCCTGCAACTACATTTGCCCACTTGGATGCAACTACGGTATTAGATAGAAAAATTGCTTCATTAGGAATTTATCCTGCGGTAGATCCATTGGCTTCTACTTCAAGAATCCTTACTCCTGAGATTTTAGGAGATGAGCATTATGATACGGCGCAAAGAGTAAAAGAAATTCTTCAGAGATACAAAGCACTTCAGGATATTATTGCGATTCTTGGGATGGAAGAACTTTCTGAAGAAGATAAATTGGTTGTATACCGTGCGAGAAAAGTTCAGAGATTCTTGTCTCAGCCTTTCCACGTTGCAGAGCAGTTTACTGGTCTTAAAGGAGCTTTGGTAGACATTAAAGATACAATCAAAGGTTTCAATATGATTATTGACGGACAGCTTGATCAATATCCGGAAGCCGCTTTCAACCTTAAAGGGACGATTGAAGAAGCTATTGAAGCCGGAGAAAAATTGTTAGCTGAAAATGCATAATAAATTTAGACACAAGGTTGCAGGCTCAAGACATGAGACTTTTATGTCTGAAATCTGAAATCTGAAATCTTTAAATCTAAACACATGAACATAAAAATATTAACCCCGGAATCCGTAGTTTTTGAAGGTGAAGTGAGTTCTGTTCTTCTTCCCGGGAAAAGCGGTGAATTCCATATTATGAAAAATCACGCAGCAATTGTATCTTCTTTGGTAGGCGGAAAAGTAAAGCTTTTTACCAATGAAGTTTCTGAAAATTTTGCTAAATTTTTCACGAAAGAACATGATGCAAAAAGCATTTATTCTTTCCCGATCAAAAGCGGTGTGATTGAGTTTAATAATAATAAAGGAATTATCCTTGCCGAATAATTTCTTTCAAATAAATTAGTAAAACTCCCGAAATTTTTCGGGAGTTTTTTGTTTTTTATAAAAATTAGGAAACAAGAATTTACGTTTTAGATTGGTATATTTGCTTGATTAAATTTAATATCAATGAAATCCGTTTTTGTTTTGCCATTGCTTGCTTCGGTATTGTTTTCTGCCCAAAAAATTGAAAATCCGCAGAGTATAGACTCATTTTCGAAAAAAATAAATTCGAATACAGAAGTTACGAATATTCTTTTTTTAGGAGATTCTCACATTCAGGCAGGCTGGATTCCGCAGATCATTCGGCAACAGCTACAGCAGAGATACGGAAATGCCGGAAGAGGAACGGTCTTTCCGTATGCGGTTGCCAATTCAAACGGGCCTCAGGATTTTACTTCGGCCTCCAATCAGGCTTGGGAAACATTTCGTCTGGTGTATGATCAAGATGTTTTTCCGAAAGTGGGAGCTTTGGGCTTTGTGATGGGAAATCAGAAGGATTCTTTTGTCAATATCAATTTTCAGAATGCCGATGATTTTTTTGATGAAGTGAGGATTTTTAATGATGATTCTATGAATGGCCAGGATTTTACGATTTACGAAACAGATAAAAATTTAAAAAACTTCATTAATTTTAAGAAAACTATTTTAAAATATACCGTTCAGGAAGGTGATACTTTTCCTGAAATTGCCGCAAAATTTAATGTTATTACGACAAGATTGGTTCAGCTCAGCGGAAATTCAATTAAAAATCCAAAGGCCGGGCAAGTGGTAACAGTAGAAAAATCTGAACCTATTTATGATGAAAAGTTTAACGAAGATCTGCAAATTGTGGGAAATGGTAAGTTTTCTAATGATGAAACAACGTTTAAATATCCGAAACCTGTCCAGAATTTTCTTATAAAAATGAATGCTGAAAACGGAAACATTTTGTACGGATTTCAGTTCCTGAAAAGTAATTCAAAAAATGGAGTTGTCTTCAATACTATCGGGATAAACGGAGCAACGTACGCTGATTTTTTGAAATATCCGCTTCAATTACAGCAACTTAAGAAAACCAATCCTGATCTGGTGATGATTTCTTTGGGTACAAATGAGGGCGTAAGTTCAATTTCTAAGGATGATTTTTTAAAAAATGCAGAGAATTTAGTATCAGAACTTCGTAGAGAAAATCCTGTTTTGCCGATTCTGCTTATTTCTCCAACCGATAATAATATGAATGGGAAAAAGACAGCTGAAGTGGTAGAGTGGATCAAAGAAGCAAGCACAAAATTGAATACGGCTTTCCTGAATATGTACGAAGCAACTGGCGGGAAAGGATATTTCTCCAAAGCATTACAGGAAAAAAAGGCAAGCACAGACAATGTTCACTTTCTGCAGTCTGGCTATGAAGAACAGGGACGAAAAATCTGGCAAGCCATTCAATCCTATCTGACCGAAAATTAAAATTGCAGATAAATCGGCATTACCTGTTCAGAAGATTTAAAGAATCCGTACAGAATGAGAAAGCCGAAGAAAATCAATATATAGGCAATCAAAGGGATTTTTCCGAATTTTCCTATAATTTTATCCGAAAAGCTGTCCGGAATAAAATGGATGCATAGTGCAAATGCAGTCATCCAGATGACGTATTTGTAATTTTCATAAAAAGGTATAAAAACCTGAGCATCAAAGTTATAAATGATTTGATGAATCATTGCCATTGCAATATCAAAATTTTCTGCTTTAAAAAAAATCCAGCAAAAACAAGCAAAATGAAACGTAATCACAATCATCAGAAAGTTGTATACTTTTGAATTATTGAAACTTGAGAATGCCTTTCCTGTAAGCATCATCCATATTTTATGGATTCCCAGGGCAATTCCGTGAAGTGCGCCCCAGATAATGAAATTCCAGCTTGCACCATGCCAGAAACCTCCTAAAAGCATGGTTGTCAAAAGGTTGAAATTAGCAGCAATTCCTTTTGGATTTTTATTAAATAAAGGAGGAAGTATGAAAATTAAAAGTAAAATTCCAGTGACAATTCCTGAGTAAAGATAAGAAAGATCAAAAAGATGATTCATCATAAGAAATGTACCTCCTAAAAACAGCAATACAAAAAGATATGATGCAAAAGTCGCTTTTCTGTTTCCGCCAAGAGGAATGTAAAGATAGTCTTTCAGCCACGAAGAAAGCGAAATATGCCATCTTCTCCAGAATTCTGTAACATTGGTACTTTGATATGGAGAAAGGAAGTTTGGAGGGATTTTAAAGCCCAACCATAAAGCAATTCCGATTGCAACATCACTATAACCGCTGAAGTCACAGTAGATCACCATTGCGTAACCATACAAAGCAAATAAATTTTCAACACCGGTATGTAAAGACGGGTTGTCGAAAATGTAGTTCACCAGATTCAGAGTGATATAGTCAGAAATCACCAGTTTTTTAATTAAACCCGAAACAATCAGGTAAAATCCTTTAGCAAAATCTTTCTCAGAAACATAATAAGGTTTGTCAATCTGCGGAACAAAATCGTGTGCTCTTACAATTGGTCCCATCATTAATTTAGGAAAAAATGCGAGAAACAGAAGATAATCCACAAACTTGCGGGCAGGTTTGAAATCTCCGCGATATACGTCAATGGTATAGCTCAGGTTTTCAAATGTAAAAAAAGAAATCCCTATCGGTAAAAGAATATGAAGAGGATTGAAACCTGTCTGAAAAAGCTCATTGGAAAGCTCAATGAAGAAATTGGTATATTTGAAATAAACCAGAATCGCGAGATTTACTATGATGCTGATCAAAAGGAGAAAAGTTTTCCATCCTTTTCTTTTTGTATGATATATGCTATTGGAAAACAGATAGTTAAATAATCCTGAAAGAATTACTAATATGACAAAAGCACCACTTGCTTTATAAAAAAAGTAAAGTGAGAAAAAAGTGAAAACATATTTTCTCGCCGCAACCTTATTCCGAAGTAGATAAAAAAGAACAATAAAAAGAAAGAAAAAATATACGAAAAACCCATTATTGAAAAGCAATGGATTCTTACTGTCGTACAGAAACTGCTGCAAGAAAGCATTCAGATCAAAACGGTTAATAAAATCGTAAAACAAATCCGTATTCATCATTTCTTTCGGGAAGTGTATTTTTTATAATCATTTTGGAAGGCTTCAAATAATTTTTTTGCTAAAATTTCGGCTCCTTTGTGATTCGGATGGATATAATCTTTATTGGCCAAAGGCGGGTTTTCTTCGGCCCATTTTACAATAGAATTGTTTCCTCCCATGGTTTCAAACTGGTTATAAAAAGCGATATTATTATCAAAAGCAAGCATAGCCTGCGTTTCGAGAAGATTAGGAAGCCCGACTGCCGTTTTGAAAACTCCGTCATATTTAAAAGCTCTGTCGGCAGAACTGATGATCAGAAAATCTGAATCAGAAAATGCACTTTTCATTTTTTTCAGAATTGGAGTCATTGTTTTTGCGTAATAATCGTAATTGGTATCGTTTGGTTTCCATAGAAGATTGACGCCGTATTGCAGAACGATCAAATCATAATGGTTGGCCTCCTGAATAGATTTCATAAAATCTTCACTCAGTTTGTTCAGTTCAATGCCCGTAATTCCGCGGAAAGAAAAATTGTCTACAAAAATACCGTTTGTGCTTTCAAAACTTACTCCGTAAAAGACAGAGGTTGAATCTGTTGCGCTGATTTTCATTTTAATGGAAGAATCATCAGAAAGTATAAATCTATTTACCAAAGCATCAGAATTAAGCTTAACTGTGTTTCCGTTAAAATTAATGGTTCCTGATTTTAATTTTCCGTAGATCAAAGATTTTTCAATAGGAATTCCGACTGTTTTTATGGTGTTGTCAGCAAAAGAAGCATTTCCTGAACCAGAAAAATAATGTCCGGAAAGATATTGGTTTTTCGCCCCTTTTGTCATAAAGTTAATATCTTCCCAATTTGTACCTGAAGTAATGGCAGTTTGCCGGAAACCGCTTGTAGCCGAAAAAATAGGAAGGTAACCAACACCTGAACCTCCGTATTCTGCCTGAAGCAAAGCGCGCAAAGTCTGGGTAAGCAAATCACCTTCGATCATGCTGTCGCCAAAATAAGCGATCCTTATTTTTATTTTTTCACCTTTTTTCAGGCGTTCCAGTTTTTCCATAAAAGAAGGAAGCGCACTGGCATTGCCATTTTGGAAATTGGTGATCAGCTGTGGTTTTTTGTACAGGTCAAAATTGGTTTGCATGGAAGAGGAATCTCTGCTTTTGATCGCAATCAAAGAATCTTTTTTCTGAGAAGCCGTTGCAGCAAAGTTATTGGAAATTTTCCTCGTTTTAAAGATGTCGGAAATAAGGTTAATACGATCAAAAGGCTCCCAACTGTAGCTGAAAACCTCCGATAAAACCGAAACGGATAAATAAAGTAAAAAGCTGATTAAGGTTAAATAAAAAACCTTATGATTTCGATTGTCCAAACACCTTTTTTAAACGTGCAAATGTACAACGTTTATTGGAATATTAGAAAAATTATAAACTGATTTTGGAGATTACCGAAAAAATTCTTCGTTTCCATTCTTCGGGCTGGGTAGAATAGCCTGCGGCTGCGATTGCTTTTACCCAATCGTTATGATTTTCGCTGCCTTTAAGAGCAGAATAATATTTTTTCCGGGAAAGCATCTGGCAAAAAGCTTCATAGCTTTCTTTTACAGAAGAAAAGCTTTTATATCTGGAGTTATTAACAGTGTTTTTTCCTACGATACCAAAATGGTTGTTAAGCGTTTTGCTGTTTTTGCTGGTTCCGGCTCCTGATTCTACAATCGCAATTGCTAAAATAATCGAAGAAGGAATTCCGTATTTTGAAGAAAGCTCGTTAGCCATCATTTTGTAGTCATTGACATAAGAATGCTGAGCGTGAGCAGTTGTAAAGCACAAGATTAAAAATAAGCTTATGACAACAGTTTTAATGTTTTTAAAATGTTTCATAGGGATGATTTTCAGGTGCAAATTTATCTCTATCAACACTATAAAGAAAATTTTTAAGACTATTTAACTGAATCCGACCCCAAATCGATGAATAAGCATTAAAATTATGTTAAAAAGCTTTAACATTTTTATTTAAATTTTTGAAAATCAATATTTTAGTTATTTTTAAAATTGAAAATAATGTTAAAAAAAATAAACAAATTCTTCGTTAACGCCCATAAAAAAAGGCGGTTTCAGAGAACCGCCCTTTCAATATGTTTTGATCTAAATTTCCTTAAACTCAAGATTATTTTCTTCCAGAAATTTTTCTGCCTGCTGTTTGTAATGGCCGCTTACCAATTTATCATGAATGGCTTCGAATGCTGCTAATGTTTCATTAATTTCTGCATCTGTATGCGAAGCAGTAGGAATAAGTCTTAATAAGATCATTCCTTTTGGAATCACAGGATAAACAACTACTGACGTAAAGATTCCGAAATTTTCTCTTAAATCTTTAACCAAAAGTGTTGCTTCAACCGGTGAACCCTGCATCATTACAGGAGTTACGCACGTATTGGTATTCCCGATATTGAAGCCTCTTTCTATAAGGCCATTCTGCAGTTTATTTACATTTTCCCAAAGTTTGGCTTTGATTTCGGGTCTTGTTCTTAATAATTCTAATCTTTTTAAACCTCCGATTACCATTGGCATTGTCAGGGATTTTGCAAAGATTTGAGAACGAAGATTGAATTTAAGAAAACGGATAATTTCTTTATTTCCTGCAATGAAAGCTCCAAAACCGGCCATAGATTTAGCAAATGTTGAAAAATAAACATCTATCTGATCCTGACAGCCTTGCTCTTCTCCTGCTCCTGCTCCTGTTTTTCCGAGAGTTCCGAATCCGTGTGCGTCGTCAACTAAAAGCCTGAAATTGTATTTTTCTTTAAGAGCACAGATTTCTTTTAATTTTCCCTGTTGTCCCCGCATTCCGAAAACTCCCTCTGTAATTACTAAAATCCCGCCTCCGTTTTCTTCGGCAACTTTCGTAGCTCTCTGGAGATTTTTTTCTAAGCTTTCCATATCGTTATGACGATAAGTAAAGCTTTTTCCGAAGTGCATTCTTACGCCGTCAACAATACAGGCATGAGAATCTACATCATATACGATTACATCATGTCTTGTTACTAAAGCTTCGATCGTAGAAAGCATTCCCTGATATCCGAAATTCAGAAGATAGGCAGATTCTTTTTGAACGAATTCGGCAAGCTGTTTTTCCAATTCTAGGTGCTGATCGGTTTCTCCTGACATTGCTCTTGCTCCCATGGGATAAAACATTCCGTATTCTGCGGCTGCTTTTGCATCAGCTTCCAAAACTTCAGGATGGTTGCAAAGTCCCAGATAATCGTTTGCACTCCAGAAGATTACTTCTTTTCCCTGAAATCTCATTCTTGGTCCGATAGGACCTTCTAATCTTGGAAAAATAAAATATCCTTCACCATAATCAGCAAATTGTCCTAAAGGACCTGGATTTTGCTTGATTCT
>DAMDNI010000155.1:0-3492 GCA_032083825.1 Bergeyella sp.
CCCATATCATCGTTCCACGTCAGAAGCTGAACCGTTGCATCATTTTCGATTGGCGTCGTAATTTCTACCTGATTTCCGTTTACGATTGCAGAAATGGTATTCCTTGCCAAACCTTCACTGATTGATTTTGCAACTTCAAGCGGAGTAACCGCCTGATCAAATTCTTTAATGCTTCCGTCGGGAAGAGTGATTTTTACCATGGGTGTATTTGAATTTTAATGTGCAAAAATAAGGATTTTTTTGTTTTTTTAGTTTAATACAGTAAAATTTAGTTTTAATGGTTCTTTAAAATAAACAAATCCGGTTTCACATTGAGGGATGAAACCGGATTCATGAAATTATGAAACTAAATTTTAATTGTGTTGGAAATTAATTCTTTAGCATAAATATCAAATATTGTGCAGTAAAACGAATTTTGATAAAGTTTATGCTTTATTAATATTATTTAAGATAATTTATAAAATCAAAAGACTGCCATAAGACAGTCTTCTGATTATTAGAGTTATTTTTTGATGAATTTCGTAGTAGAAATATTGCCGGACTTGTCTTTCAGCTCGACAACATAATTTCCTACAGGAAGCTGAACGGCACTGATTTTCTTGTCAGCAGAAGTTCCTGATAATACCAATTGTCCTGCGGAATTAAAAATCTTATAGATATACTCACCTGAGATTTTACTTTGGATGCTGATGATATCTTTTACCGGATTAGGATATAAAACGGTTTTGGTATCAGCAGTATCAGAAACTGCTAAGACAACATCTTTAACATTTAAGGTATAATCTTCAATCTGACCATAACTAATTGCTGTACAAGCAGATGAAGGAACGCTGTTATATTTCATAATTACTCTCATTCTTACAGATCCTGTAAAGGTTGAAGAGGCAGGAACTGTGATACTTCCTGTAACAGGTGTTGTGGTAGAGGCTGTTTTTGTAAATGCAGTTTCTCCCGAATCTGTAAAGTCTCCGTCATTATTCCAGTCTACATAGACCGCATATCCTTCAGAATAAGCTGTTGATGACCAATCTGGTGTAATGGAAATTGAATACGCCTGACCTTTTGTTACATCTGTGGAAAGATAAGAGAAATCTTCATATCCTGCAGTTCCTGTGCTGGCATTGTCAATGGTTCCGAATTGTACTCTCTTAATTTTCTCGTCACTTGTACTGTTAGAAGTAATGGCACAGTAATTAGGAACATTAAGTGTGGTAACCTCAGCTACATTGCTTTCGGAAGAAATGTTATTATAGGCATCTTTTGCTTTTACAAAGAAAGAATAAGCTGTGTTTGGTGTAAGCCCTGTAACTATATATTCAACTTTATTGGGAGCAACCGAAGCTAGTTCTACACCGTTTTTATAGATGATGTATTTATCTAAATCATTATCATCTGTTGAAGGATTCCACGATAATGTTGTACTGCTGCCTGTTGTATTTTTAGTAGTCAGGTTAGTAGGAATTGTTGGTGGAGTGGTATCAGGAGTAGAAAGATATTTCGGACCTATTCCCACTGCATAAAATGCGTCCTGTGTTGCAATCGCTTCAGGAGAATTCACTCCAAATAGATCAGTTGCTGCCTGAATGCCGTACTCTCTAGCATTCAAAAAGTTAGAATTAGGTGTAAGATATACCGTTTCTAATCGGTAAGCGATTTTAGCTGCTTTTTCAATAGAAATACCGTTTACGCTATATTGTTTCCCTAAATCATTCGTTCCCGATTTTCCAACAGATAAAATATAAAACCAATGATTGATGACTCCACTATTATAGTGCACTCCGCAATTATCATTTGTCCAGCTGCTTGGCGTAACACATCCTTCTTCTACCGTAGCAGGATACCAATTGGTTCCTTTGTAAGTATCAGGTTGTGAAGCCGTTTTCGGATTGCTCATTGATCTTAAATAGTAGGGTGAATTTTTTGCAATGTCTTCTCCGATCTGCCATGTTTGTTTTTGAGGTGCATATGTATATTCTGCAGCAGCTCCCCAAATATCAGAAAAAGCTTCGTTTAGCGCTCCTGATTCTCTCTGATAGAGTAGAGCCGCTGAACTTGAGCAAACACCATGTCCCAATTCATGAGCCGTAACATCAAATGAAGTAAGCGGCCTGAAGCTTGTTGCACCGTCCCCATAAATCATTTCAGAGCCTGTCCATCCTGCATTATCATAATTGCTGCTGTAATGCACATAACTTCTCAGAAGAGTTCCGTTACCATCATAGCTGTTTCTGTTAAATGTATTCTTGAAATAATCATAAGTTTTTTCCACTCCCCAATGAGCATCTAAAGCCGCATTATCGTACGCTGCATTATCAAATTCTGCTGCAGTCCAGTTGTTATCATTATCTTCAAAATCAACTCCATTGCTTAATGTGGTTCCTTTTTTCAGATTATAAGTACGTACACCATTTCCTCTTGTGGTATCATGCAATATATATTTATTGGTGGTTTCGTTTAGAGTTGTTTCTATGGATTGGTTTCCAAGGTATCTTGTATCGGCAGAACCCGTAACCAATGTCGGAAATAACGAAACTGTATTTTTATAAGACTCTACAGTTACAGGATTTGCAGCCTGATGATTCTGGTCTCTTGCATGTTTCATTATAGGGTCAACAGCGATAATTCTTCCTTCAAAAGCATCTACATAAATATTATCTCTGCTTATAGGCTGGGATGCATAAATATCAAATTTGTAAGCTAAAACTAAGCTGTATTTCCCTTCACCCTGATTTACTGGAACAAATATCAATTCTCCTGTAGGCTTTCTGTATTCGTTATGTGCCGTATATTCTGCGTCTTCCCACATATATTTCTGTGCACCAACACTTTTAACAGCAATATTAAAGGCTGTTGAAGAAGAAATGTTTGCCTTAGTATTCACCGAATTATCAAGAAAAACTTCTCCGTTCATACTTTTCAGGATTCCGTTTTGATAATGCAGATGGTAAACACCTCCTTCTACTTTAATTCCCTGATGATAAAGCTGATACTTTTCATCAACAAATTTTGCAGTAAAATCTTTTTCTGATTTTACAAGCCTCAGCTCATCATTGGCTGACAATTTAAGAAGGTCTTTAAAAAGAGTTGAGACTGAAGTTGCTTCTATATTAGAATTTTCTTTAAAAACAACAAGGTTTACATTTCCATTATTGTCTGTGATTTTTTTTTGGATAAACTCCTGAGCAGAAGCCGTTTCTGCAAAACCAGCAAGTATCCCCACTAAAGATAGCGCAAGTAGTTGTTTTTTCATTGAATAGCTTTTTACGAAATTGTTATTCGGTAAAAATAATGAATTAATCCAAAAAGAATGAATAAAAAATAATATTTCAATAAAAAAAGTGAAAACATTTCTGTTTTCACTCTCAATCGATAGTTATTTGCTATTTTCTGTCTTGCCGCTTTTATTAAGTTGAGAACTTTTTTGAACTTCACTCTTTGCAGGCTGTGTGTTGCTGATGACTTCTTCAGAAGATGGGAGAGTATCAATATCCT
>DAMDNI010000155.1:3502-7412 GCA_032083825.1 Bergeyella sp.
TCGAAGTGCTTTTTTCAGGTTTCTTTTTCTTATCCATATCTTTATAGTTTTGTGGTGTCAATTGTTCCGGTTTGGTCTTCGATCTTATAATTCAAAGCCTTTGCCAAAACAAAGATTTGGTTAAGATTTTCTAAAAGCTGTTTTTGCCCCTCTGCTTTCAATTTTTCCTGATTGACGCTTTTTAAGGCATTTTCTTTAGAAGTCTGCGTTACTTTTTTGATTTGCGCTTCATCAATCCTGTTAAAAAATGAATCGTCTACAGATTTGATCTCCACACTTGGAGTAATGCGGATATCGGATTGTGGAAGCTCTCTGATAATCAATTTTTTATTAATAGAATCTACTTCAAGCTTCATTTTGTTAAGATCATAAGAAACCTGTGCATTGGTTTTGGTAAAAGTTACGATCTCATTATCGGAAACTTTGCTCCCTAATATTTCATAAGAAAGCTTGTTTTTCTGCAAACTTGTAAAATCCTGTTCCAGAACCACCATTTTATTCATTTTGGTAATTTGGTTGGTAAGGATATAATAGTCGGTTTGTTCTTTTTTTTCTGAAATTTTCGGAATTTTATTCAGTATAAAAAAAATCCCGAGAACGCATAAAGCACCAAGTAAAAAGAAAAGGTATGGCTTAATATTTTTCAAAACTATTTAAATAAATCTTTAACGGATGAATTGTCTTTTTTAATAATCTGCAGAAGGTCTTTTTCTAACCATCCGGATTGTGGAGATTCAATAATTCTGCCAATCTCTTTTCCGTATTTTTTTACAATAATAGTTGGGACTTTTTGAATATTATAAATCCCTTCTTCTCCGTTTGGTGCTTCTTTTTTGCGGTTCACAGCAATGATGGTAAGCTTTTGTTCAGGATATTTTAAAGTTTCCAGGATTTTCATGAGCCTCGGAACTTCTCTGTGGCTGTCTCCGCACCAGGTTCCGAGAAAAACCACCAGATTGTATGAATTGAGTTTCTCTTTTTTAAGTTCTTCCAAAGATGCCTGATCAACTGCATACTCATCATGTTCCTGAACATACCAATCGCTGTAAGGCGCTTTCAGGAGCTGGTTTTTGGTTTGTGTACCCAACAGCATTTTCCCATAATTCTGGCTGTCAACTTCGCGGTTTACCACTACTTTATTCACGCCGCAGGATTGAAATGTGTAGGCAATTAGAGAAATAGCTAAGATAGATTTTACGATTTTCATCATATTGTTATTTTTCAAGAATAGTTTTTAAATCGGCAGGAGAGTAGTATTTATTTTTAAGAACTTTATTGTCGGATGTACGATGAACATTGATTTTATCTCCTGAAATCTCTGAATAGGCTTCCTGTCCTTTCTCTTTATAAAATTCGATCGTGTCATCTGCTTGCTGCTGATTATCACAAGCTTTTGACATATTCGAACGTTGTACTTCATTGAAAAGCTCAACAAACTTATTTCCTAACCCGAACTCAAGAACAGCTCCGCTTAAAACATATTGCAAATCGCAAAGTGCATCAGCGACTTCAATGATATCATTGTCAGCAATGGCTTGTTTTAGCTCGTCAAGTTCTTCCTGTAAAAGGCTTACCCGAAGCTCAGCTCTTTCTTTTGAAGGAATTTGCGGAGTTTCTAAAATCGGAGCATTAAAAGTTTTGTGAAATTCAGCAACCTGATTCAGGCTATCCAGTTTTTCCATAGATTTTTAAAAATTTTAAAACAAAGATAGAAAATCATTCTTAAAAATATCATGCGGAAACAATCGTAATTTTAATAAAAAAGACCGGAACTTCCGGTCTTTTTTATTATCTGCAGATATCTCTTCCGATTACGAGGCGTTGTATTTCTGATGTGCCTTCGCCAATGGTACACAGTTTCGAATCTCTGTAATATTTTTCGGCAGGAAAGTCTTTGGTGTAGCCATAACCCCCGAAAATCTGTAGGGCATTATTGGAGATTCTGACGCAGGCTTCAGAAGCATAAAGCTTTGCCATTGCACCTTCACGTGTCATTTTTTGCTTAGCGTTTTTCAGGTTGGAAGCTCTTTGAATCAGTAATTCGGCAGCATCAATTTCCGTTGCCATATCTGCCAGCATGAAATTAATCGCTTGAAATTCAGAAATGGCTTTTCCGAACTGATGTCTTTCCTGGGCGTATTTTAAAGCGGCTTTATAAGCGCCTTTTGCAATTCCTAAACTTAATGCTGCAATCGAGATTCTTCCGCCATCCAAAACTTTCATTGCCTGCTTGAATCCGTCTCCGACTTCACCAAGACGATGGGAATCCGGAATTCTTACATTATCAAAAATAAGTTCAGCGGTTTCGGAAGCACGCATTCCGAGTTTGTTTTCCTTTTTTCCGGAAGAAAAACCAGGCATTCCTTTTTCCAAGACAAAAGCAGTGGAATTATTTTTAGCTCCTTTTTCTCCGGTTCTGGTCATGACGACAGCAATATCACCAGAAATGGCATGAGTAATAAAATTTTTAGCTCCATTGATAATCCATTCATTTCCGTCTTTTACGGCAGTTGTGCTCATTCCTCCGGAATCCGAACCTGTATTATGTTCTGTCAAACCCCAGGCTCCGATCACTTGACCGGAAGCTAATTTAGGAAGCCATTTCCGGCGTTGCTCTTCATTTCCGAATTCATAAATATGATTGGTACACAAAGAATTGTGTGCTGCTACCGATAATCCGATTGAAGGATCTACTTGAGAAATCTCATCGAGAATGGTTACATATTCGTGGTAAGAAAGTCCGGATCCTCCGTATTCTTCAGGAATTACAATTCCCATAAAACCCATTTCTCCCAGCTTATGGAAAAGTTCTACCGGGAAAGTCTGGCTTTCATCCCAATCCATAATATAAGGACGTATATTTTTTTCGGCAAATTCTTTTGCCGTTTCCGCAATCATCTGAAGATTCTGTTGTAATTCGATTTGCATTTTTTAATCTAGTTTGTCTTCAAATATAATTAAATTATGGAAATCTTAAAATGATAAAAGTTCTGCGATATGGTTATTATGTAAATCATAGATTATCAATTTTTTAAAATTAAAAAACTTTAACATCAGATTATGTTAAATAAAATTTAGAATTACTATTTTAGTTGCCCATTTTGAAAAAACTTATGAAGAAACTTTTACCTTTATTTTTATTTCCTGTTTTTGCTTTTTCACAACTTCCTGCAGGATATTACGATTCGGCTTCGGGGCTTTCCGGCTATGAGCTGAAATCTAAGCTTCACGACATTATTACTGCAAAAGTATATTCCTATAATTATAATGATATTGTAGGATTGTATGCTAATACTGATCTGGATCATTACTATGAAAATGACGGAACCATTCTGGATATTTACTCTGAAAAACCTGTAGGGCCGGATACTTACAATTATGATCTCACCCAGAATATTTCCAGTGCGTCTGCAGAAGGGCAGGGCTGGAACCGCGAGCACGGCATGCCGCAAAGTACATTCTATGGGATCTATCCTATGTACTCTGATCTGCATTATTTAATTCCTACGGATGCTTATATTAATCAGCGGAGAAGCAATTATCCGTATGCGAGAAACAACGGAAGCAGCCTGACCTTTACCAACGGAAGCAAGTTGGGGAAAAGTACGACTCCGGGATATTCTAACACCGTGTATGAGCCTATTGATGAATTTAAAGGAGATGTAGCACGCTATCTTTTGTATTTTGTGGTGCGCTATGAAGGTTCTCTTAATATTTTTAATCATCTTCTTGCAACTTCGCCTTTGGATGGTACGGAAGAAAAAGGTTATGAAAACTGGTATATCACAATGCTGAAAGAATGGAACGCTCTTGATCCTGTTTCTCAAAGAGAAATCGACCGGAATAATGCTGTTTTCGCAATTGAAAACGTAAGAAACCCTTTATCGATCATCCTTAATATGTGAATTTA
>DAMDNI010000156.1:0-784 GCA_032083825.1 Bergeyella sp.
ATTTCACGAAGGAGCCATCCGTTTGCTTTATGCATCAGATCATGAGGATGATAAAGATTTTTGAAGGCAAACTCTTTGGTAAGGCCGAAGTTCCCTTTTTTTATATGGTACATCGTTCCGACAATTGCCATCCGTTTTTCCCACATATTTTCTGAGTCGGAAAGTTTTATCAAGATTTCAGAGGATTGATTTTCAAAGCAATATCTTCCGAGAATTTTGTAGCAGGAAAGATCTACAAGATCCCAGTTGTTAATGTATCTTGTGTTTTTCAAGTAAAAATCAATGATTTTTTTCTGCTCATTTTTATCTTTTGTTTTTTCAAATTTATGGATCAGTATGAGCAATGCAACCAAACGCATTTCATGGAATTCAGATTTTATAACTTTTTGAATGTCAGTAAAATTCGTTTTTGCAGCAAAATCTTTTGCCACTTTCCGGCTGTCGGGAACAATAACTCCTAAAAATTGGTCTCCTTCTGCATATTCTCCTTTTCCGGTTTTGAAAAATCTGGGAAGAAATTCTGCTTTTTCGGGTGTTGATAATACGTTTAACGCTTCTAAAATTTCGTGGTAAACAGGCATTTATTTAAGATTGAGCTGGTTTTGAAATTCTTGTAAATAAAGGGCAAGATGATAGCCGTCCATCAAACCGTGATGAGCTTCTACGGAAAGCGGAAGCATTTTTTTGCCATTTTTTTCAGTAAATTTTCCGAAAACAATTTTTGGCACCGACTCTGTTGGGTTAAAATCAGTTGGATGCAATAATCCTGTGAAATAATTCCACG
>DAMDNI010000156.1:794-5803 GCA_032083825.1 Bergeyella sp.
GAAGGGTTGAATGGCGGATGAGGTTTATTTTAAGATCTTCATTATTTAAACGAAGCCCAGAAGAATTCTGCACTGCTGTGATTTCGGATTGCAGATTTTTATTAAATTCTTGAAAATCAGGATTAAATTCAATAAAAGCAAAACCAAACGTTCCGTCATTTCTTGCTATGGTTGTTCCTGCGTGAATTTCATCAAAGCAGACCACTTCATCATCCAAAAGCCTGTATCCGAATTCTTCTACGCTGTTTACAGCAATCATCGATTTATGAAGATAATGGGCGAAGAAAGATTCGTTGTTTTTTTTCGAAAAATTGTAGGTTTCTGTACAATCGACTTCTGTGACAATCCCAAAGTAAGGGCTTTTCATAGCAGAAAAAAACTCGAAATGTTCTTTCCTTTTCCATGTTGCAAGATCTATTTTTTTCATTTAAGCAGCAGGATTTTCTTCCATTACTTCCTCTTCTGTTGCAATTTTTCTCGGATTGGCCACCTTTTCAATTGTCAACCCCTGAACAACAATAGAAAATACTACCACACAATATGTAATGCTGATAATGACCTCACTGTATTCATTCTGCGGAATTGACAACGCTAATGCAATGGAAACACCACCTCTGATCCCGCCCCAAACTAAGACTTTTATGGTCTGAGGTGTAAAACGGTATTTTCTGGAAATAATTTTCGAAGGGAAAAATATAGAAACCCAACGGGATAAAAGCACAATCATGATACAAATTCCTCCTGCAACAAGATAATCATTGAGATCCTTGATTAAAAGCAGCTCAAACCCGATGAAAAGGAAAAGAACGGCATTCATAATCTCATCGATCAGTTCCCAGAATTTTACAAGATAATCTTGAGTTTCGGATTTCATTTTAAATTTAATATTGAAATTTCCCATGAAAAGTCCTGCAGCAACCATTGTCAATGGCCCTGAAAAATGAAGGGAACGAGCGATCAGATAACCTCCCATTACTACAGAAAGTGTAACCAAAACAGAGAGAATATAATCGTCAACTTCACGCATTGCCCTTGAAGCGGTAAATCCTAAAATAACACCAAGCAGCAAACCTCCTCCTGCTTCCTGAAGCAAGAGCATAAAAATATGTTCTGCAGTGAGATCCACTTCTTTACCGACAGCTAATTGAAGGATTACTGCAAAAACAACAACTGCCATCCCATCATTGAAAAGCGATTCTCCTGCTACTTTTGTTTCGAGCGATTTTTTAACATTCGCTTTTTTCAGAATACTGAGTACAGCTACAGGATCTGTAGGAGAAATCAGCGCTCCGAAAACCAGGCAATACAGAAAAGGAATATTGATGCCGACAAGCGGAAGCAGATAATACGTTCCGAATCCTACTGCAAAAGTGGAAATAATCACACCAACTGTTGCAAAAATAAGAACAGGACCAAACTGCTCTCTCAAATCTTTGATATTAACATGGATTCCTCCTGCAAACAAAAGGAAATTCAGCATAGCTCCCATGAGAACTTCGGTAAAGTCAAAACTTCCGATAAGGGTGTGAAGATGCTGTGTTGTTTTCGGAAACATATTTTCTCCGAACATTACCAAAATTACAGATACAATGATCGCAATCACCATAATTCCGATTGTGCTGGGAAGTTTAAGCAGGCGGTAATTGATATAGGCAAAGACAGAGGCCAGGACAATTAATACAGAAAACGAGTAATATAACTCCATTGTGGTTTTTTAGTTTTTTTTAAATTAATTTTCTTCATCATCATTTTCGAAATATTCAAAAAGGAAATCGTTGTAAGGAAATCGTGAGATATGAATTCTTTGAACCTCATCATAGATCAGTTTTTTCATTTCTGGGAAATTTTCTTTCGTAAGCGCAGAAATGAAAACAGTCGGATGTTTTGATTTTCCCATCCATGTTTTTTTCCATTCTTCAAGGGAAATATTTTTTCTTGATGAAGGTGTTAAATCATCTTCATCTTTTTTCTCGTAACTGAAATCATCAATTTTATTGAAAACCATGATCATCGGTTTCTGATGTGTATCAATCTCCTGAAGTGTCTGATTCACGGAATCTATATGATCTTCAAAACTTTCGTGAGAGATGTCTACGACATGGATCAAAAGATCGGCTTCACGCACTTCATCTAAAGTAGATTTGAAAGATTCCACAAGCTGAGTCGGCAATTTTCTGATAAAGCCAACCGTATCTGTTAAAAGAAAAGGCAAATTCCCGATCACGACTTTTCGCACTGTTGTATCCAGTGTTGCAAATAATTTATTTTCAGCAAAAACCTCTGACTTGCTTAAAGCGTTCATTAAAGTAGATTTCCCGACATTGGTGTATCCAACTAAAGCAACGCGAACCATTTTTCCCCGGTTGTTTCTCTGTGTTGCCATCTGTTTGTCGATGGTTTTCAATTTTTCTTTCAGAAGGGAAATTCTGTCACGGATAATTCTTCGGTCGGTCTCAATTTCGGTTTCACCGGGACCACGCATCCCGATTCCGCCTCGTTGTCTTTCCAGGTGAGTCCACATTCTTGTCAATCGCGGAAGAAGATATTCATACTGAGCCAATTCTACCTGAGTTCTTGCATATGAAGTCTGCGCTCTTTGTGCAAAAATGTCAAGAATAAGGTTGGTTCTGTCTAATATTTTGACTTCGAGATCTCGTTCAAGGTTTTTCAGTTGTGAGGGGGAAAGCTCGTCATCGAAAATTACCGTTCCGATTTCATTTTCTTTTACAAAATCTCTTATTTCTTCAGCTTTTCCTTTCCCGACAAATGTTTTGGAATCGGGCTGGGACATTTTCTGCGTAAAACGTTTTTCTACTGAAGCGCCGGCTGTGAAGGCGAGAAACTCCAGCTCGTCCATATATTCTTTCAGTTTGTCTTCATCCTGATCTTTGGTGACAAGGCCAACCAAGACCGCTTTCTCATACTGATGTTCTTTTTTTTCTAGCATTAAGGTTTAAAATTTTTCTGATTTTGACAAGTTAATATTTTTAGACAAAAAAACCAAAGCCTTGCTCTGGTTTTTATTTGTGAATCTGTTTCAGGATTTTATAGAAGTTCTGCCGTAAGTGTTTTTTCAAAGCTGAATGCTAGGCTGATTGGGCATTTTTCTTTCGCATCTTTCGCAATTTTCTGAAATTCATCTTCCGAAATCCCGGGAACAGATGCTTTGAGTGAAAGCTCAGATAAAGTGATTTTTACTTCAAGAAATGTGATTTTGCAGTCGGGTTCCAGGTTTTCCGGGGTGTAGCCTGCTTCTGTAAGCAATGCGGAGGTCATCATCGTAAAACATCCTGCATGTGCTGCTGCCAGCAATTCTTCGGGGTTAGTTCCTGTTCCTTCTTCAAAACGGCTTTTGAAAGAATATTGAGTATTGTTTAAAACGGTGCTTTGTGTAGTCAAGATTCCGTTTCCTTCTTTTACAGTTCCTTTCCAGACTGCTTTTGCGCTTCTTTTCATAATAATATATTTTTAGTTAATGGTTTGTTTTTAGTTAATTAATCCCAATCTGCTGCAACGAATTTCATCCTGTTTTCTTTTCCATCTGACAAAATCAAAAAATGTCCTTCAATTTTATAAGTATTCATTTCCGGAAGATCTTTTCCGAATGCTTCTTCAAGTTTCATCCTTCCTTCACAGTACATCATTGTGGATCCGATCTGAGAAAATTTTGCTTTTCCGTTTTTAAATTCTGCCGTGAAAAACATATTGTTACAGCCCATTTTTGCTCCATATTTATTTTTTACAACAGGATTTTCTGATAAATCAATATAGGCATTCAGCTTTACAAGTTCTTCTTTTGTAAAGTTTTTATACTCTGTCATCATCCATTTTCTATGGATATTCTGAGTTTCCGAATTGTTGTTTTTTGCAGATGAACAAGTGATAAAAATAATTATACCCGCCATCATCAAAATAGAAAATTTTAAAAGTTTCATTCTTTAAATTTACGGAACAACCAGCCAAATTCGTACCACTCAAAGTAAAATAATCGTTAAATTAGCGCCATAAAATTTCTAGAAATGAAAAAAATATTTTTACTGGCGACTTTCCTTCTGAGCTTCTTGCAGATGCGCGCAGATGAAGGGATGTGGCTTTTGATGCTTATTAAAAGACTCAACCATGTAGACATGCAGAAAGAAGGCCTGAAGCTTACTGCGGAAGAGATCTATTCTGTAAACAACTCCAGCCTTAAAGATGCCATCGTACAATTTGGTGGCGGCTGTACTGCAGAAATTGTTTCTGATCAGGGGCTCCTTTTTACCAATCACCACTGTGGTTACGGAAATATTGCAGCGCTTTCTACCCCCGAAAAAGATTATCTTACCAATGGTTTCTGGGCATTGAAAAAAACGGATGAACTTCCTGCAAAAGGACTTTCTGTCCGGTTTTTGGTAAGAATGGATGATGCAACACAACGCATCAATTCAAAACTGAACAACACAATGTCTCCTGAAGAGCGCAAAAAAGTGATTGACGAAGAATACAAAGCCATCCAAAGCGAAAATTCCGAAAACGGGAAATATACGGTTGTGGTAAAAGATTTCTTCAACGGAAATGAATTTTATTATTTTGTATATCAGGATTATAAAGATGTTCGTTTGGTGGGAACTCCGCCAAATTCTCTTGGGAAATATGGTGGTGACACTGACAACTGGGAATGGCCGAGACATACTGCAGATTTTTCTGTTTTCAGAATTTACGGAGATGCAAACGGAAATCCGGCAGAATATGCTGCAGGGAACGTTCCGCTTAAGCCAAGACATGCTCTTCCTGTTTCTCTGAAGGGTTACCAGCCTGATGCTTTTACGATGATCGTTGGATATCCAGGAAGAACTAATCGTTATCTTACTTCATACGGAATCAACCAAATGGTAACCAAAGATTATCCGGCTTGGGTAGAAGCATCCAAAACAGCGATGGATGTAATGAAAAAGTATATGGATAAAGATCAGGCTACCAAATTGGGGTATGCTTCTCAATATGCTTCAGTTGCCAACTATTGGAAAAAC
>DAMDNI010000156.1:5813-7370 GCA_032083825.1 Bergeyella sp.
GACAAGGAACCATTGATGCCGTTAATAAAAACGGAACGATTGGAGATAAGCAAAAAGTAGAACAAGCTTACAGGCAATGGTCTGCAATGCCGGAAAATGTAGCAATCTATGACGGAACTTTAGAAGATATTGAAGGCTATTACAAGCAGATTTCCAATAGAAATGTGGAAAGAAATTATGGAGCACAGCTACAGAGAAACGCAAAATATATCGCAGGAGCTTACAGATTAGGTGCGCTGTTCAAAACTTATGCTGATCAGGATGATGCCGGAAAAGCTGCAATGAAGCAAAAAGTTCTTGATGCTGTAAATGCTTTCTATGAGCACTTTAATAATGATTTGGAAGGAGAAATGCTTTCCAGCATGATTTCTTTATATCAGAGAAAAGTTTCCAGTGAAGTAGCGTCTCAGACTTTAGCCGGAGTGAATGCCTCTACAGTTGCAAACGTTGCGTATTCTTCTATTTTTGCCAATAAAGAATCAGCACTGAACTTTATTAACAATCCTGATCGTCTGAAAATTGATGCAGATCCTTTAAAGAAAATTGCCGACGGGTATATTACAGATCAGAAATTACTGGAAGAAAGATATGCAAAAGTCGACGACAACTTCCAGGATAAGACAAGACTTTTCTTAAACGGATTAATGAAATCCCAGCCAAACAAAAGCTTCTATCCCGATGCCAATTCAACAATGAGACTTACTTACGGAAAAGTAACAACACTTCCTGTACGTTCAGACAGGAATTATTACGGAATTTCTGAAAAAGACAATTACTACACGGATGTAAGAGGAATGGTGGCGAAATATAAAAAAGGCGACGAAGAATTTGACCTTCCTCAAAGATTCCTTGATCTGATGAAGAAAAAAGATTACGGGAACTATGCTGATAAAAAAACCAGACAGCTTCAGGTAAACTTCCTTTCAGATAATGATATTACAGGAGGAAACTCAGGATCTCCAATCCTTGACGGTAGCGGAAATCTTCTTGGTCTTGCTTTCGACGGAAACAGCGAAGCATTAAGCGGTGATATCGTTTTCGAACCAGAATGGCAGAAAACCATCAATGTTGACGTAAGATTCGTACTGTGGGTAATTGAAAAATACGGAAACGCAGGACATCTGATCAGTGAAATGAAATTGGTAAAATAATCAATACTTAAATTAAAAATAAAAAAACCGTTGAAGAAATTCAGCGGTTTTTTTATTAATTTCACCTCATGGAAAAACCTGTCAAATTCAAATCGAAAATCCTGCAGCACGGAACAATGAATGCTGCCTATATTGAGTTTCCGTATTCGACAGAAAAACTTTTCGGCAAAAAAGGACAGGTAAAAATCAAAGCTGTTTTCGAAGAAAAAGCAGAATACCGGGGAACTCTCGCAAAAATGAAAACCGAGTGTCATCTCCTGATTCTCACTCAGGAAATCCGCAGACAAATTAATAAAACCTTTGGAGATGAGATCTCCGTTAAATTGTGGGAAGATAAGGAAGAGAGAATTGTAGATTTGCCGGATGATGTGAAAGAAATCTTTAATGAAAATAAAGAAGCCTTCGA
>DAMDNI010000157.1:0-7241 GCA_032083825.1 Bergeyella sp.
ACATTCCGACATGATCAACGAAGGGAAAAATTACAATCTTCTGCTCGTTTTTGCCAATCATGACCTTCGAGATCAGTTTATTGAAAATGAATTGATTAATATTCAGGAAAGAGTAGAAAAAGAATTCGGGGAAAGTGTAATGATTTTCCAGACCTCTTTAAATTCTAAACACAGCAGATTTTAAAATAGCAAAGCCGGAAAAACAATTCTGGCTTCGTCATTATAGTAAATGTAAATTAAGGCAAATCAACTTCTTCTGCTCATCAGAATCCTGAGAATATACCAGAACAAAAGCATAATCGAAGCAAACAGCTGCAAAGATGCACCCACATACTGATCGGTTGCATATACATCTTTAAGCTTGCTCGTTTCATACAAAATCCCTGCGGACGCCAATAAAACCATACCGACAGAAAACCACAATCCAAGATTAAACCCGAAAATTGCACCCGCAACAATAAGCCCGATTGCAACGAAACCTCCGATTACCATAACCGAACGCAAAAAAGAAAAATCTCTTTTTGAGGTAAATGCTACTCCTGAAAGACCTGCAAACATCGCTATCGTAAGTAATGCTGCCTGAAAAATGACATTTCCGCCTGCATAAGAAAGTGCAATGTAAATCATCGGAAGAAAAATCAGAGCTTCCAGTATTATATAAAATCCAAGCCCTAAATATTGTGTTGATCTGCTTTGGGAAAGCGACCATTTATTGGCTAAAATAGAGGCGAGCCAAAAAATTCCGATAATCAGCAGCCATGAATATTTCTGGCCTACCATCATATAAATAAATTCTGCTGGTATCGCGTAAAGCAAAGCGGTTTCCACAAAAATAAAGGCTAAAACAGAAAGCGCAACATGCAGATATGTTTTTCTGTAAAATTTTGCTCTTTCAATTTCGGAAGACTGGGCTACAAGTTGTTCAGTATACATCTTTTGATTTTTTTAATTTGTTCAAATTTAATTAAAAATGATTAACGAAAAATAATTTTAGAGCAATTCCACACTCCATTCAAAAGAATTTTGGGCGCCGGATTCTAAAATCTGTATTCCTTCTTTTTCTTCAATCCTTCCGGAAGTGCCTTCGTTGTCAGCGATTCCAAGCCAGGGTTCAATGCAGATAAATGGAGCATTTCTTTTTGTCCAGATTCCTAAATAAGGAAAATCGTTGAATTTTACTTTTAATTTAGAAATACTTTTATACTGAAGCTCCAGAGTTTTTGTAGAATTGTTTTTCAGCACGATTGCATCGTTATCGAACAAATCATAACTCAAAGGCAGGACAGAATTTTGCAGTGGAATTTCAACCGTTTTTCCATGAAAAAGATTGTTTTCCAGCTGATGCGAAATTAATGTTTGATCCGAATCAAATTTCAGGGAATAATCTCCAAAACTACCTTCAATTCTAAATGCAGGATGTGCTCCGATCGAATAATACATATTTTCTTTTCCTGCATTAATAATCTTATAGCCTATAAAAAGTTCGGAATTTTCAATACTGTATGAAATCTGAAGCTCAAATTCGAACGGATAAATGTCAAGAGTTTCTTCATCAGATTTTAAAGAAAATACAACAGAATTATCCGATTTTGAAACAACTTTGAATTCTTTTTCTCTCGCAAATCCGTGGCGAGGAAGCTGATATTTTTTACCTTCAAATTCAAATTCCTCATTTTTCAAGGCACCAATAACGGGAAACAAAATCGGAGAAGTCTTATCCCAAAATGCATTATCAATATCCCAAATGTAATTTTCCCCGTTCTTTTCGAGAGAGGAAAGCTCTGCGCCTTTATGACTGATTACCGCTTTTATCGAATTATTTTCAATATTTGTTTTCATTCATTTAATTTTAAATTACTTCTAAAAATCTCATCGTATCCACGTTGTCCGCATAAGTATCCAGTCCAGGATTCTGCGCTTCCCCGAATTCAACGGAATTTTCGAGATTCAGTTCACGTTTTGCCACTACACATTGAATGTTTTTCTCATTTTCTTTCAAAAAATCTTGGACCTCATCAATATTTTTATAATAGGTAAAATGAAGCACCGCTAAAGGCGAAAATAATTTTTCATCCTGCTTTAGCAAAACAAAATTATTATCCCAGAATTTCTCCTGATTCAACAAATAAATTGCCCTGTTATAATCGTAGTTGTTTGCGTATTTGTTGTGATTAATGACCTGCTTAAAATTCAGAAAATTTTCAAATAATCGATCCAAAGCAAACCCTTCCGGAATGAAAAGCCTTGTCACATTCCTGCACCCTAAACCGAAATACCTGAAAATATCTTCTGAAAACAGCTGAATTTCTTCATCCGTCTCATTACCTTTCAACACTCCGACTGATGTGCGGTTTTTACGGATAATGCTAAGTGTATTTTTAAAATAATACTCAAGATAACGGGCAGTATTATTGCTGCCTGTAGCAATCACAGCATCAAAATCTTCTAATTTTTCAACAATCTTATACGGAACAGAATTTTCGGAAAAATCGTTCCATTTTTTAAGCAGAAAAGGAAGCAGCAAACGATCTTTGGATGATAATTTGATCAAAGAAATATTTCCGCTTAAAACCGTCGAAATTACATCATGAAATCCCACCATAGGAATATTACCCGCCAATACAAGCCCAACCTTTTTTGGAAAGTTGGAAATATGATAATTTCCAAGCCATTTTTTTATATTTTTCTCATTCAGAAGATTTGCCCATTGCGCAAGGGAAAACCTTTGATTCTCCACGGTAAACCATTGGTTCTCAATTTCCGATTTTCGCAGAACATTCTGGAAATCAAGCTCATTTTCATCAAAACTTTCAGGATTTTTTTCTAAAAAAATTTTAATGTAAGTTGCTAATTTACAAAGTCCTGAAATTTGATTTTCCGTATTCGCCATGAATAAAAAATTGTTTAAAATTTTGTAATTTTGTGCAAATTTAAAAATAAAATTAGCAATGGCTATCAAAATAACCGATGAGTGTATTAACTGTGGCGCCTGTGAACCGGAATGCCCCAATAATGCTATCTATGAAGGAGCTGTAGACTGGAAAGCATCAGAAGGAACAAGCCTGAAAGGAACGGTAACTTTGACTTCCGGGCTTACCGTAAATGCTGATGATCCGCAGGAACCGGTAAGTGATGATGTTTATTTTATCGTTACCGATAAATGTACCGAATGCAAAGGCTTCCATGAGGAGCCGCAATGCGCTGCTGTTTGCCCTGTAGATTGCTGTGTTCCGGATGAAGACCATGAAGAAAGCGAAGAAGCTTTACTTTCTAAAAAAGCATTTTTACACAACGAATAATTTCCATAAAACTTTACCTAAAAATAATCCAAAATATTAAAATGAAGAAACATAATTTCAGTGCCGGGCCGAGCATTTTGCCACAGGAAGTTTTTCAGAAAGCTGCAGAAGCCGTATTAGATTTCAACGGATTAGGTCTCTCTATTCTTGAAATTTCGCACAGAAGCAAAGATTTCGTCGCCGTAATGGATGAAGCGAGAGCTATTGTAAAACGCCTGCTGAATCTCGGAGACGATTACGAAGTCCTTTATCTGCAAGGAGGAGCAAGCCTTCAGTTCTTGATGGTTCCTTTTAACCTGTTAAAATCTGAAAACGGAAAAGCAGCTTACACCGACACTGGAACCTGGGCAGCAGGAGCCATAAAAGAAGCAAAAAAAATAGGTCATGTAGATGTAGTAGCCTCATCAAAAGAGGAAAACTATTCGTTTATTCCAAAAGACTTTGCTGTAGGTTCTGAATATGATTACTTTCACTGCACATCCAATAACACCATTTACGGAACACAAATAAAAGAGTTTCCTAATGTTGATACCCTGATGGTTTGCGATATGAGTTCCGATATATTTTCAAGACAGCTTGATTTTTCGAAATTTGATATTATTTATGCCGGAGCTCAAAAAAATATGGGGCCTGCAGGAACAACTTTAGTCGTTGTAAAAAAAGATATCCTTGGAAAAACCGGCAGGGAAATCCCGACTTACTTAAATTATCAGCAGCACATCGACAAAGAATCAATGCTGAATACACCTCCTGTTTTTGCAGTTTACACTTCTCTACTTACTCTTCAATGGTTAGAGAAAAACGGAGGAATCGCTGCTGCAGAAGAAAGAAATAATGCAAAAGCACAACTTTTATACGACGAGATTGACAACAATCCACTGTTTGAAACCTTCTGCCAGAAAGAAGACCGTTCAGTAATGAACGTATCATTCAAACTGACTGACGAAAGCAAAAAAGAAGCATTTGACAATGCATGGAAAGCAGCTGGAATCAGCGGATTGAACGGACACAGAAGTTTAGGAGGATACAGAGCCAGTCTTTATAATGCACTGCCGATCGAAAGCGTACAGGTATTGGTTGAGGTAATGAAAAATTTGAAGTAATTACAAAATTTTGTACCTTATGAAAGTTTTAGCAAATGACGGAATTTCCGGAGCAGGAGAAAACAGGCTTAAAGAAGCCGGAATCAACATATTAGACAATCGTGTTGCTCCCGAACATCTGGCAAATTTTATCAATGAAAACCAGGTGAATGTTCTGTTGGTAAGAAGCGCAACACAAGTGCGTGCAGCCTTGATTGATGAATGTCCAAGCCTGAAAATCATTGGAAGAGGAGGTGTAGGAATGGATAATATTGATGTCGAATATGCAATTGAAAAAGGGTTGTATGTCATCAATACACCCTCAGCTTCATCAAGATCCGTTGCGGAGATGGTATTTGCCCATTTTTTTGCACTGGCAAGATTCCTTCACGAATCCAACAGGATGATGCCTTTGGAAGGGGAAACGAAGTTCAATTTTTTAAAAAAATCCTACTCCAATGCTGTAGAGCTGGAAGGGAAAACCTTGGGAGTGATTGGCTTTGGAGGAATAGGACAAGAAGTAGTGAAAATGGGAATTTCTCTGGGAATGAAGGTGAAAGTTTTGACAAGAAAACCAAAAACCGAGAACATTTCACTTGATTTTTTTGATGGTCAGAAAGTTCATTTTGAAATCACTTCTACCAACAATTGGGACGAATTTTTGCTTGATACCGACTTCATCAGCATCAATACTCCGCAAACCAATGAATATATTATTGATACTCCGCAATTTGAGAAAATGAAAAACGGAGTTTTTATTGTGAATACAGCAAGAGGCGGCGTAATCAACGAAGAAGCTCTTCTGGAATTCCTTGAAGACGGAAAAGTTGCCGGCGCAGCTTTGGATGTTTTTGAAAATGAACCTACTCCAAGTCTCAACATTCTGATGAATCCGCAGCTTTCGCTGACTCCGCATTTGGGAGGAAACACGATAGATGCACAGGAAAAAATAGGAGTTGAACTTGCCGAACAAATTATTGAAATTAAAAAGAAACTGTAAAATATGCCAATATTTAAACCTTTTCGCGGGATCAGACCGAACGACAATTATATTGATGTTTTTCCGACGATATCACTGGATAATTTCACACAAGAGGAAATTAATAAAAAGGCTCAGGTGAATGATTCCTATATTCAGATGCTGAAACCATATCTTGTGAGCAAATCTAAAGATGTGGACAGAAATTTGAGAAAAATACGTCATAACCTGGAAGAACTTTTAGAAGAAAAAAAACTTCATCAGGATAATTCTTCCTATTATCTGTATGAGCAAATTCTTCCCAATAAAACCGTTTACAGAGGTCTTTTAGGATTGGTGAGTGTTGATGATTTTTTTGACGGAAAAATCAAAAAGCATGAAGCAACCATCCCACAAAGAAAGGAAAAACTGGCTTATTACCTTGAAAAAGTAAATCTTCAGGCAGAACCTGTTTTATTGACATACAATTCAAATTCCAAGATTGAATTGCTGATGAATCATGAGGAAAAAAATGTCCCGATCATCAATTATACAGCAGATAACGGAACCCGTCACAAAATCTGGAAAATCGATAACCGTTTGAAAATGCAGCAGTTCAAAGAAGTTTTAGATCAGGTTGAATCATTTTATATTGCTGACGGACATCACAGAATCGGCTCCACGGCTCTGAATGCAAAAAACCATAAGGAAAAAAGCAAGAAGACAACAGGAAATGAACCTTACAATTTCGTTTTCAGCTATCTTGTCTCTAAAGATTCTATCAAAATCCATGATTACAACAGGCTTCTGAAAGATCTTAATGGGATGACTTCTGCCGAATTCCTGAAAAAACTTGAAGATTCTTTCCTCATTCATGATAAGGGAGAAACACCTTATTATCCTTCGCAGAAATTCCACATCAGCATGTATTTGGATGGAAAATTCTACAGCCTTCACGTGAAACATGACCTTAGGATTAATCAAAACGAGATTCATCATCTTGATCACAATATCCTGGAACGTTATATTTTTGATGATATTTTAGGAATCAAGCTTGAATCTACCAGCGATAAAATTGATTATCTAAAAGGGAACTCCTCCATTGAAGGCATCCACGCTATAAAAGAAAAAGTAGATTCAGGAGAATATGCCGCAGGTTTCGGAATTTACCCTGTGAGCTTTTCAGATCTTGTCAAAATTTCTGATAAAAATATTAAAATGCCTCCTAAATGTACTTTAATAGAACCAAAACTTATTACCGCTTTGGTCATGTATGATATGAAATAATTCTTTAAATTCGTACAACCAAAAAAGTATAATGAAAAAACTCATCATATTGCCGCTCTTTTTGGGCGGTTTTTTATTTGCTCAAAATACAAAATCTGACTCTATTCAGTTTCGGAAAATTTCGGATGAAGTTTTGAATAACGGCACAGCATATCATAATCTTTGGGAGCTTACCAAAAAAATCGGTCATCGTTTAAGCGGTTCGGATGCTTATGAAAAATCAACAGACTGGGCTGTTCAGAAATTGAAAGAAGCCGGCGCAGATAAAGTCTGGAAACAGGAAGTGATGATTCCTGTTTGGGAAAGAGGAAAAGAATCCCTACAAATACAGGGAAAAGATGGAAAATGGAAATCAATTAAAATGCTGTCTTTAGGAAATTCCGAAGGAACAAAAGGAAAAGATTTGACAGGTGAAATTATCGTTGTAAAAACTATTGAAGAATTTAACCAGCTTCCTGACTCTTTCGTAAAAGACAAAATCATTCTTTTCAACTATCCTTTCCGTCAGGATTTTATTTATACTATGGCAGGTTACAGCGATGCCAGCAAATATCGCCGAATCACACCTTCTTTAGTGGCAAAAAAAGGAGGAAAAGCAGTCATTGTACGATCTTT
>DAMDNI010000158.1:0-7158 GCA_032083825.1 Bergeyella sp.
GGAATTTTGAGAAAATGCTTAAAAGTCCCTTATTTCCACGTGGATAAAAATTCACCAGCTCTCTCGGATCAAAGCAGGCATGAGTTACATTACAACGTCCGCCTCCGGAAATTTTCACTTTCTGCAAGACATCCGAATTTTGCTCAAGAATTGTAATTTTATATTTGTTCTCATCCAGATTTGCAGCACAGAAAAATCCAGCAGCTCCACCGCCGATGATGGTGATATTTTTTACCATTAAAGTGTAAGATTAATTTCTGCAAAAATCCGAAAAATTTTAAATAAGATTGCTATTAGAAATGTTTTTTCTGGCTGTCTTGGTATAATTTGGAACTGCTCCATTTCGCATGTTTGGACGGCATAATCCGGTATCCTTTTCTATAGGTATAAATTTTTGTGAACTCTGCACCGAAAAATACAAGCATGCAAGAATAATTGATCCACATCATAATCAAAATTACGGTTCCTGCAGTTCCGAAAGCGGAAGTTGGCTTGAATTCGCTGAAATAAAGGCTTAATAAAAATTTACCGAAAGTGAATAAAACGGCGGTCATAAAAGCACCTTTCCAAACTGGGTTCCAGTTGATTTCAACATCGGGAAGAACTTTGAACATTAATGCGAATAGCAGCATGACAATCGCAAAAGCAATTGCGAAATTGACCAATTCTGCCAAAAGATAGGTCTCCAACCCAAAATACTGAGTAATCCACGAATTGAAAATGCTGATGAGTGAAGAAAGGATCATCGTAATCATCAGTAAAAATCCTAAAATCAGGATCATTCCAAGGGAATTTGCCCTGTCTAAAATAAATTTCAAAAATGCTTTTTTCGGCGCAGGTTCTACGTCCCAAAGCTCATTCAGTGACCGCTGAAGCTGAAAAAACAAAGTAGTAGCACCGAAAACAAGAGATCCGATGCCGACAATTTTCATGAAGATATTTTCTTTATCTATTAGTGCACCTGCTATCATACTTTCGATACTCTGGGCAACGTCGCTTCCCATCATTCCGCTGATCTGGCGGCTGATCTCTCCGCGAATTGCTTCTTCGCCAAAGAAATTGCCGGCAATCCAGATAATGATAATTAAAAGCCCAGGAATCGAAAAAATGGCATAATACGCCAAAGCTGCAGCGTCTTTTGAAGCATTGGAGCTGTTCCATTCCGCAAAAGTTTCTTTGAGTACTTCCCAGAAAAATTTGAGCTGATTCATTTTTATATTTTTAAAATGGATATCCTACTGCAATATTCAGGATAAGGTTATCTTTTCTCCAGGCACTGCTTCCGAAATCTATTTTATCAAAAGTCCAGCGGTTACCTTTTTCGTAATATGGGATTCTCAATGGCATCGCCAAATCCAGACGAAGGATCAGGATCGAAAAATCCAATCTCAAACCTACACCTGCACCAACTGCAATTTCGCTGAGCCAGTCTTTTGAAAACTTTGCACCAGGCCTATCAGCATCTTCGTTGATAAGCCATATATTTCCTGCATCTGCAAAAGCAGCAACATTCAGAAATTTATAAATATTGGCGCGGTATTCTGCATTAAGCTCCAATTTGATATCTCCAGATTGATCAAAAAACAAAGCGGAAGGCTGATTTCTCGGATCATAGCTTCCCGGCCCTAAAGTTCTTGCCCGAAATGCTCTGATACTGTTGCTTCCTCCTGCAAAAAACTGTCTTGAAAACGGAACATATTCCGAATTTCCGTAAGGATAAGCAATCCCGGCAATAATTCTTGAAGCAAAAGAATTCTTTTCACTGAATTTATGATAGAACCTAAAATCGTTTTCCATCTTTGCATACTGACTGAAAGGGATATTGAAAATCTCTTTCTGGTCGCCTTTTTTCACATTTGCTCCCATCAACAATCCTGTAATATTTCCGGCAAGATCCAACATTCCTTTGTAGTAGAATGTATTGGTTTTCTGAAGCATTGTATTGGTGTAAGTATAGGTGTAAGTCGGGCCGAAAATCAACTGCTTTTCCACAACTCTTTGTAAAGCAGGTGTGGTGGCAATAGAATCATAAAGAGCCGTAACGTTTGCGGGAGAGACCAAAGTAATATCAATCACTTTCAAGTCATGTTCCTTTCTTACATTTTCTTTCCATGTATAACCAAATGAAGCATTAAAATTATTCAGGGTATAATATTCTGTACGATTCTGAAATTCGTAACCTAAAGTGATATTGGTTCTCGGAACAAATGCGCTGGAAGAATTAAAACGGAATGGAGCGACAATTCTCGGAATGGAAAGCTGTGCATTTGCTCCTGCCCTGAAAAGATTTTTAGCATCTTTCGGACCTCCAATCTGAAAATCGAAAGCGCCATAAGTGGAGATCTTAAGCTGCTCAGCTCCACGGAAAATATTTCTGTGAGTCCAGTTTAGGTTCAATTCGCTTCCGGCATAATTGGCAGAATTGGTTCTTCCTAATGCTTCCAGGCGAAGTGACTGAAATTCTCTCGGTGTTAAAAGATAATAGGCGTCAAACTTATGATTAATAGAGTCCGAAACCACAAACTGGTTTTTTACAAATTTAAAAACTCCAAGGCTGATCAGCCTGTTCAGCGTAAGGTTGTGATCTGATCGGTTATAAAGATCATCTTTCTTAAAATACAAGGCACGGTCAAAAACTCTCGGCTTGAATTTTTTCTGCGGATCAATTACATATATATCATTATAAGTATATCTCGAAAGAGAATCTGCATTCATCGGAATGCTGTATTTTCCATCTCTCACATCTTTAATATTATAATCAGGGAAAACTACGACCTTATCTATAGTAAATTGCTCTTTCGCCAATTGAGGTGTATTTTCTTTAAGCTTAACAATCAGCTCTACTTCATGGTTTTTGCTGATGGTACTGTCTGCCTGAACAATAATATTATCGGAATGGAAATAATAAAAACCCTTCTCTTTCAGATTGTTGTCAATACGGTCTCTTTCAGATTTGATAACATCAAGATCGAAAGGATTGCCTGCTTTCAGGAATGTTTTATCTTTTATAATCTGAATTTCTTTATTAATGATTGAAGAATCCTCAGGAAAACGCACATTGCTGATCAGATATCTTGCACCCGGATTCAGGGTATAAATTACTTCTGCTTTTTTATTCTTCGAAACAGTATCATATTTGGCTTTTGCGTTGAAGTAGCCTTTGTTTTCAGAATAATTCTCAATGATATTTTTATTAAATTCCCGGTCTACGTCGCCCAATAAAACAGGAGGTTCGCCCAATTTATATTTCATCCAGTAACGGAAACCTTTTTGTTTTTTGGGTTCTTTGGTAATATTATAAAAGAACAGTTTTGGTCTCAGCCCCAAAAATGTTGAATTTGGTTTCGGGGTAAGATTTTCCTGAAGATTCTCTTTCAGCTCCTTTTTTTCTTTCTTCGGAATGGTGTCGCTCTCAATATTGATTTCAGCACCAGTGTAGAGCATCTGACCTTCTTTAAGATACTTTGTATTGCTGCACGAAAATATTACTGCTGAAAATCCTGCGGTCAGCAAATATCTGCAATAGGTATAAAAATTCCTTCTCATCATTTAAAATCTACAATTTCGCTGTTACGGTTTTCTTTTCTTTTGTTCTTTCTTGATTTCTCAAAAATCTCCCGGAATTTATTATAATCCAAAGTGATGATGAATCCGAGTCCTGTTTCTACAATCTGCCCTTGAAGCGCAACCTGATATTCATTTTTACGGTAAGCACGAAGCATATACCTTCCGTCTTTGGAAAGGCTGTAATCTACCGTTACGTCGCCTGCAATATTGGTCATATTTTCGTTTTGGCGAGCTTCGCCTTCAAGGCCGAAATTGCTTCCAACAGAGACTTTAAGGCGGTCATTCAGTAATTTTTTACTGATGTCTACATTCAAATCGGTTCTGGTATTTTTTGCTCCTGTGGAATAATCTTCGGAGGATTCAAGATCAAAATTCAAATCAACGCCTGTGATCAGGTCTGAAGCAAGATTATTCAGCTGCTGCGAAAGAATTTTACTCACACTTTGCCTTGCAAGTGTTCCTGCAGAGAGCCCGGCATTACTCTGGAAAGGATTTTCCCCGATAAAACGGTTTAATAATAATAAAGCAAAAACCTGTTTGTTCATCTCGGCTTCATCATTTCTGAGCTGATCCAGTTTTGTTTTTGTTTCGTCCAGAACCGTTTTTACTACCGAAACATTTTCTTCATCAGTCGTGATATCAAAAGAAATGACAGGTTTGAGCAGCTCGCCTTTAAGCTTTAATAAAGTATTGAACGGAATTCTTTGTTTATATTGATTCATTTCTGCTGCCGATTTATCGGTTAACTGCTGTTCAAGAAGGTCAAGAGGAGCAGCTTCTGTTTTATAAATGGCGGTAATATCAAGATTTGCGGTTGTAGGTTCACCTGTCCAGGTAATTGTGCTTCCTTTCTGGATATCAAATTTCCTTTTGATCATGCTTACAGAAAGCTCATACGCTCCTGATTCTACTTCATAAACTCCAACCAAGGTTGTTTTCCCTGAAGGATCAATTCCTCCTGTCAATTCTGCTTCGCCCTGAAGTTCTACAAAATCTCCGTTGGCTTTATCAATGATGATTGACATTTTGGCTTCTCTATGAAGTTCAATATTGACATTGACATCCATACCTTTAATCTTACTGTCGGAAGTCAGAGAATCTGCTTTTATGGTTTTTTGAAGCGCAACCTGATCCTGGTCGATAAACTCTACAATGCCTTCTCTTTCCTGTAAAGACGGTGTGGAAGAAGGAAGAACAAACGTAAAATCGGTATTATCTGCAACTGATAATCTTCCGTCAACTTTCGGAAGATCGAGATCTCCCCGAATCTGCAGCGCAGCATCGATGGCGAGAATCCCATACATAATTGCATCATTGGATTTTTCGGAATTCACGACTTTGAAATCTTTGGCATTTACATCAAGATTGAAAGCAAAATCTCTATAGGTCTGCGTCAGAACCTGGCCATCAAGAATGAGAGAATTACCGTCTTTATCATTGATTTTAAATTTATCAAATTCAATTCCTCTGTTTGTAAAATCAATTTCATCGTTTAATTTTCTGAAATCGCTTCCGGTTTGTGCAATTTCGAGCCCTACATCATTGAATTTTACGCTTCCGAGAATATTCGGATTCTGCGTATTTCCTGTAATTTTGAGATTACCAGAAAGATAGCCTTCGGTATTTTTGATCGCATTCATCGAAAATCCCTGGAGACTTTGCATCTGCAGCTGATTAATATCCACATTAAGATCAAAAGTGCTGGAAGAGGTATTATAATTCCCTAGAATTTTAACATCATTATTGTTCCCGGAAAGCGTAATATCTGCATTCAGAAGATTGGCAGATGTATTGTCTACTTTCACTGCAAGATTTCCGACCGGGCTTCCGTAAAACACTAAATCAGAGATGTTGAGATCAGAAGTAAATGTCATATTGCTGCTGAGATTCCGAAGCTGTGCAGTCCCGTTGATGGTTCCTTTTGCAAGAAGGGAATCTTTTTTGATGATTTCTGTAATCGTTTCTATTTTAAAATCCTTCAGGGAAACATTCAGCGGGCTGTTTGGAGAATTATTGTCAGACTGCAGCAAAATCTCGCTTCCGGCATTAGAAAGCCTGAAATTATCCGCAAAAATCCCGTTTTTACCAATCTGGATTTTGTTTTCAGGAGCAACAGTCCAATCGCTGTAATTTAATCTTAAACCATTTGGATTGAGCGAAATTTCCGTAACATCATTCAGTGATTTTGCATTTCCGGCGATGAGGAATTGGGTTTCATCTTTTTCGTCTTTGGTCGTGACATTGTAATTGATGATATTATCAGCAACATCTCCGTTGATGTTCACTTTATTCAGTGCAAAGCTTTCGCTTTTCAGAGCAGCTACATCTAGATTATATTGCAATGCCTGATTTTCATTAGAAATTTTCAATGAGGCATTTTCGATGGAATTTTCTCCGTACAGCAGCTGCGGGATTTGCCCGTCTACTTCAAGCCTTTGAGAATCTGCATCGTAATTCCCTGCCAGATTAACGGTTTCAAAGCTTTTTAAATCCGGAACAAATTTTCGGATCAGATCATCGTTTTTGATTTTAGCATTAAAAGTAAAATATTGATGCGGATCAATTTTCTTTGAAGCGCCCGGTTTTTGAAACTGATAATATTGATTAATGGTTTGCTGCAAAGCCCCAAAAATCTGGGTGAGTTTGTATTTCCCGCTTAGATCGGCATCTGCAATTTGGGAATTGAATGTAATCTGATTTAAACTATCGGAAGAAACCGCCTTAAGATTGACTTCCTGAAGTGGAAAAATCTCTTTGGTATCGGAAATTGCAAAATGGTTCAGATTGAGATAACCATTAAGATAATCCGGATCGAGACTGGTAAAATCACCATCAAGATCTCCGGCAATAATCATCGGATCTGCATAAAAACCAAGCTTGTTTAAATCTAATTTTACAATACTTCCGTTCAATTTTATCGTAGGATTTTTTTCATTGTAAATTCCTGAAGCCAGCAATTTCAGATTTGCATTCGGATCACGGGAATCAAGATTGATGAGATATGCACCGCGGTTGATCTTACCCGTCAGATTCATATTCTGATAACGGTATCCGTTGTAATCAACATATTTCACAATTCCCTTCAGGTCGGCATTTGCATTTTTAAAATCAAAGCTTTCCCCTTTTGCAGCAATCTGGGCTGTAATGGCACCAAGATCTTTATTCTGAATGATCTTTCCAATATTCAGGTTTTGAAGATTTGCTTTTACATCATACAATTCACGGTTTTTCCGGCGCATATCTACATTGGCATCCACGGTTGCGTTTCCGAGTGTGGAAGTTAATTTCAGATTAGTATCCACAACCTGTGTACTTCCTTTTGCATATCCGGAAACAGAGAAAAAAGACGGCAATGAAATATTGGACGGAATTGTCCCTTTCGGAACAAGATTAAAAATAGTTTTTGCAGAGGAAGAAATTTCCCCGATTTTTAAATCATAATACAGGTTTTTAGGATCTGTTGCATTTTTGATTCTTCCTGAGGCATTTACTCTTAATTTGTCAAGGCCTGAAAGTTTGAAATTCTGAATATTCAGATCATTTAACGTTCCTTTTATTCTTGCATTTAGATTCAGGGAAGCGTTTGGATAT
>DAMDNI010000159.1:0-7101 GCA_032083825.1 Bergeyella sp.
AATACTGTTTTCTATTACCTTTGGAATCGTAATGATATTGTCTATGGAATAAGAATATTGTAACAAAAGAGAATATTTCTGTTTAAAAGTATATCCGGATTGCGCTTTATAAGTCAGCACGGGTTTCAAATTTTGATTTCCGGAAAACTGTTCGTTTGGCGGCATAAAAAATACCGTGGGATCATAGCTGAAAAAATTCGGACGCTGCATCGTTTTTGAGAGTGAAAAATAAATTGAATTATTTTTATTAATTCCATAAGAAGCCATTACAGAAGGTAAAAAATTATTATAATTTTGATTTCCTGTAATTCCGCGGTTGGTACGAAAACGATCATCTGTGTATTCATTCCTTACGCCTAAAGTATAGGTGAATTTGCCTGATTTCAAAATATATTTTAGGTAAGCAGCATAGATATTTTCATACAGATTAAAATGTTGTGAATTGTCATAAACAAAAACATTACCCTCATAATAATCAAGAATATTGAGATTGGAACTGTAAGTGTACTTCAATCCGAGATCAAGATGATGCTGATCATTAAACACTTTTTTATAATCCATAGAAGAAGTAAAAATACGATAGGCAAGTTGGGTGTTTTGAGAAAAATCCAAGGCAGAATGATGATTTGTATTGTAATAATCGCCAAAACTTCTGAATGGTATTCGGAAATCGTCCGTTGCATAATCCGTATTTATTGTCAGGGAACTTCCTCTATCATCCGGAGTATAAATATACTGAAGAGAAAGCGTATTTGTATCATCCAGATTTTCGAAACGGTTACGGACTTCGGCTGTACTGTCTGTAATAGCAGAACCCGTAAAACGGTAATGGTAATTGAATTCTTTGTCTAAATCTTTATCTGTTACATGATCATACAAAAAACTGATTTTATTTTTATCATTGAAATCATAATCAAGATTCAGCGTCGCGCTATATCCCAACCGTTTCAAAGTCCCGTCCAAGGTTCCTGTACGAAGTATCGTATTTTCGATATCCATTTTGTTGTTTCCTTTGAATTTGGAATAGGCTTCAAAAAAATTTCCTGTGGCATATATCCTTAATTTATCAGTTGTAGCAATAAAACTTCCGTTTGCTCCATCTCCAAATTTTCCACGGTAATTGCTTTCAACACCTAAAGAGGCCTCAATTCCTTCTACTTTTTTGGTTGTAATGATGATTTGTGAAGTGTATTTACTGTCTAAAGAAGCGTCAGGTTTATCATTAATTTCGATACTTTTAATAGCAGCAGAATTGATTGAAGTAAGAAAAGTTTTGAGCTGGGTTTTACTGATTTTTACTTCTTTACCATTAAGAATCAGCTGAAAACTGTCACTTCCTAAAACTTCCAAACCATTTACCTGGCTGACATTAGGTGCAAAAGCTAAGACTTCCATTGCTGATCCTTTTTTTTCCAAATCCGTCCCGGAAACATTCAGGACAATTCCTTTCTCGGTTTGTTCAATAGGTTTCTTTTTAGCTTTCAGAGTGATTTCCTTAATGTCCTTTGTTTTGATTGAATCTTTGCTTTGAGAAAAAAAAGGAAGAGCAGAAAAAAATACTGCCCAAAATAACAGAAACCGCTTCATTGAATTTTTTTAGATAAAAATACCAATATCAACAGAACAATAAAATATAAAATCTTTAATATTTTTAACAAAATGATAAAAATCACTCTATTTCTTTGATTTAATCAAATCAAATATTAAATTTCAAAGAAAATAAAGCGATGCAGAGTTTAATAAAAAAAATCAATTTATCATTTTTCAATATTTCCCTTTCCATTTTTTTTCAAGCTCTTCTCGGATCTTTTTTTCGGTGGAATTGTTTCCGGGTTCATACAATTTCGTTCCGGAAATTTCTTCCGGAAGAAACTCAAGATCTACAAAATTGCCTTCATAAGAATGTGCATATTGGTAATCTTTCCCGTAATCAAGATTTTTCATGAGTTTGGTGGGTGCATTCCGTAAATGTAAAGGAACAGGCAGATTTCCTGTTTTTTTCACTAAAGCTAAGGCTTCATTTATCGCCATATAAGTAGAATTGCTTTTCGGGGAAACGGCAAGATAAACTGCACATTCGCTGAGGATAATTCTGGCTTCCGGATTTCCTATTACATTTACTGCCTGAAAACAATTGTTGGCAACCGTCAGTGCATTCGGATTGGCAAGCCCGATATCTTCTGACGCCAAAATCAACATTCTGCGGGCTATAAATTTAATATCTTCACCGCCTGCAATCATTCTTGCAAGCCAGTAAACAGCACCATTCGGATCGCTTCCGCGCATTGATTTGATAAAAGCTGAAATAATGTCATAATGCTGTTCACCGTTTTTGTCGTAAAGTGCCATTGTTTCCTGCAAAACCGACATTACATCATCATCTGTGATATCCTTTTTCTTTGAATTTTTAAACTGGTTTAAAACCAATTCCACAGAATTGATCAGCTTTCTCGCATCTCCTCCGGAATATTGAATAAATGCAGCCTTGTCTTTAATCTTGAACTTCGTATTTTCTTCTGAATTAAATTTTTCTAAAGAAATATCAATCAATTCTTCCAGCTTTTCATAGCTCAAAGACTTCAAAACATACACCTGAGAACGGGAAAGCAAGGCCGAAACCACTTCAAAACTTGGATTTTCCGTAGTTGCGCCAATAAGCACAATCCAGCCTTTTTCTACTGCATGAAGCAGCGAATCCTGTTGGGATTTATTAAAACGGTGAATTTCATCTATAAAAAGAATCGGAGATTTTCCCGAAAAAAGATTTTGTTTTTTCGCTTCTTCAATCACATCGCGAACATCTTTTACTCCTGATGAAACCGCTGAAAGCTTATAAAATTTGCGCCCGGATTTTTCAGAAATAATTTCCGCCAATGTGGTTTTTCCTGTTCCCGGAGGGCCCCAGAAAATAAGAGAATTCAACGTGTCATTCTCCAGCATTTTGCGGATCGTTCCGGTTTTTCCGGTAAGATGTTCCTGTCCGAGAACATCATCTAAGGTTTTCGGGCGAAGCTTTTCTGCTAAAGGAATGTTCTGGTTCAAGATTAAGGTAGAGTTTAAGGTTAAAGATACAGAAATAAAATTTTTGAATTTTTGTGTAACATTCTCAAAAATGAAATACTAACCGGATGTTGGCAACAATGAAATTCCAAACAAATTTAAATTAATTTTTAGAAATTTTTAGCCTATTTTTGTACTGTTTTGAAACTGACATTCAACAAAATCGTTACTTTTCCTCTGGTAGTTTTTATTAAAATTTACCAATGGTGCATTTCGCCATTGCTTCCCAAAAACTGCAGATATGAGCCCACTTGTTCACATTATATGATTGAAGCACTGCAAGTTCACGGGATTTTCAAAGGATTCTGGCTCGGCGTAAAGAGAATTGCCAGATGTCATCCTTGGGGAGGAAGCGGTTATGATCCTGTACCTCCAAAATGTCACCACTAATTTAAAAAAAATTGAAAATGAGTTCTATATTTTTCAGAGCCTTCATGCTGGTCCTTTCCTGTTTTTCCTTAAACTTTTTTGCCCAAAATTATCCTGGCGGTGTTTCGGATGCAACGATAGAATTGAATTCTGAAAAAATTCCTGTAAAGGTTTTTTCATCAACAGATTATCAAACATTTCAGCAATTCCCTGAAAGAAAGCTCAATAATTCTTTAGTGATTGTTAACGAAAGTAATTTTGAGACCAATCAGAATATGATTCGATATACACAAAATACTATTGCTGATTATCAGAAAGAAGGATACCAGTTTTTAGATAAAAATTTTAAACCGGCTGATGTTCAGACTACCGGAGAAAGTATTGCAAAAATTAAATATTTATTGAAAAGTGATAAAAAAATAACTCCAAACGACAATGTAAATCTGGAAACTTCATACAAAATCTGGGATCCTTCAAAAGGGATTAAATTGGGTCCGGTAACACTTCATTTTTATAGCTTAATGTTCATTCTTGCTTTTGGGCTGGGTTTCGTTATCATGACAAAAATATTTAAAATTGATAATGTTAACCAGAAATATCTTGATCCTCTTTTTATCTGGACACTTGTCGGAACTATTCTTGGTGCAAGGCTCGGACACGTTATTTTCTACCAGCCGGAGCTTTTCAAAGAAGATTTCTGGAGCGTTTTTCTTCCGATCCGAACAAAACCGGAGCTGGAATTCACAGGATTTTCCGGGCTGGCAAGTCATGGTGCGACTATAATGCTGATTTTTACAACCCTCTATTATTCATTTAAAATCATTAAGAAAAATCCTTTCTGGGTATATGACAGATTAGGAATTGTAGTCGCGCTTGGCGGCGGTTTCGTAAGGCTTGGAAACTTCTTTAATTCTGAAATCATCGGGAAACCTACTGATCCCAATTCTCCGTTTGCACTGCTTTTCCCGCAAATGAGCGATGAATACGGATTGACAGTTCCTCGTTATCCTACCCAGCTTTTTGAAGCGGCAGGATATTTCCTTTTATTTGTAATTCTTTGGTTTCTTTACAGGAAAACAGATAAAAAATATCAGCAAGGATGGCTTTTCGGTTTATTCTTTATCATTCTTTGGGCAGTAAGATTTTTTGTAGAGTTTTTAAAAGAGCCTCAGGGAGAAGAATTCATCAGCTTTGCAGGCCTGAATACGGGACAAATACTTTCGATCCCTTTTATGATCGCAGGATTTGTGATTATGATTTATTCTAAAAAGAATAAAATTACAGAAGCGGAAAACGAAAAACCCGAATAAAAACAAAAAACCGGAAAATTCACTTTCCGGTTTTTATTTTTATTCAATCTTATGAATATTGATCATTCCTTTGTTTTCATGATACATCATGCAGACAATCTGCCCTTCTTTTTCCGGGCAATAAGTCGTTTTTGAATAATTTGCTTTTACCTTTGAGCCTTCCTGATAATTTTTCAGAACCCCGGAATTGCAGACCAGATAATCGTTACTATTGATCCGAAGATAAGTTCCAGTGCAATCGCGGACGACAGTGGCTTCTGCTGATTTTTTTGGAGGAACAGAGTTGCAGGCAGCTAAAACTGATACCGCAAATACAGATAACGAAAGAGATTTCAAAATTTTCATATTGTTCAATTTTGAGATGATGAACCAAAATTCACACCAATAAAAAAAGTGGAAAACTCCGCCCCATTATTATTTTTTTGCAGCATCAGCCTGAATTTTCTTTGCTTCCTTAAGCTTTTCTATTACCTGATTGATTACCTCAGGTTTTGAGGCTTTTACAGGAACTTCCGTTTTTACATTGTCCCATTTGAAAACCAATGTTAAAGAATTATCATCAACCGGCTCAAGATAGATATCAAAAAATTCTTTTTTCTCAGATAATTTCTGAACAGGCACTGTAACTTCAAGAACATTCAGTTTTTCATCATAACTGTAAGCGCCCCAGCTTTGAGAATCTTTATTTAAAATGATTTTCCAGTCTTTTTCGTTGGCGATAACAAATAATCCGTATGTTCCTGCTGGAAGTTCTTTGCCGCCAAAAACCACGTCCTGCCCGAAAGTAATTTTTGTGGAAGAATTTGCTCCCGCTCTCCACACTTTTCCGTAGGGAACAAGTTCGCCAAAGATTTTACGCCCTTTCACACCTGGTCTTCCGTAGTCAACCGTTACTTTGGAAATTGAAAAGCTTTGTTCAATTTTTTGTCTCGGGCTTGCCGCGGGAATTGAATAATCCTGAGAAAATACAGAGCATGAAACTGCTAAAAAAGCTGTAAATAATACTTTTTTCATAATTTTAATGATGATTAAGGTTTGTTGAGAACCGTTTTTCATTGCTGAATAACGACCGCATAAAAATACATAATTTATTATCTTTGAAAAAACTTTATCCGGTATTATGTTCAAAAATAAAAACATCCTTATTCTTCTTTTCTTATTATTAATTCAGGGAATAAATGCTCAAGAAATCATTCCGTTCAGGATTACAAAATACAACAATATAATTATAAAAGCATTGGTGAATAATAAGGATTCGCTGGATCTGATGTTCCAGATTGCAATGGAAGATGCATCGATTTCCCCTGAAAAAACCAAGCCTGCAAACAGCATTACTTTTGACAAAAACGAAACAAGCGAAAACAATTCGGTAAAAATAGGGAACAAAGAATGGAAAAATATAAAATTTTATGACAATGAATTGACCGGACATGAAGCTGACGGAAAAATCGGAAAGGGAATTTTTTCAGGAAAAACTTTTAAAATTGATTATGATAAAAACCAATTTGTCATTTATGACACATTACCTGATATAAAAGGCTATAAAGAAATCTCCTATATCCTGAATAAAGAAGGACAAATCTACATTATCGGAGAAAATCTCATTGATAACGAACTAATTGAAACCTCTTTTCTCTTGCAATCCGGATATTCCGGAGGACTGCTTTACAGCAACCAGTTCGCAGATGCAAAAAATTTAGGGGGAAAATTGAAAATCACAGGGGAGAAAACTTTAAAAAATTCCTACGGACAAAGTATTACGACAAAACAAGGCATTTTACCCGCTCTCACAATTGGCGGCTTTACACTGAAAAATGTTTCAGCAGGATTTTTCAGCGGTGAACTGAAAACTCAGAAAACAAGTTATTTCGGAGCAGATCTGATGAGGAGATTCAACTGGATTTTTGATGCGGAAACGGAACGTATTTATATTGCTCAGAGTAAATATTTTAATGAACCTTATTTTAAATTGAATTAAAATTTATCGGCTAAAAAGATTCTTCGAAACAAACTCATCAAAGAAAAAATCTCGGTAAATATTCCCAATCGGGATTTCATTTACACCGATGTAAACGGTGTTGTTATCAACAGAATCGATATGTTTTGAATTGATAATATAAGATTTGCTTACTCTCACGAATTTATTTTTCGGAAGTTTTTCGCCGATTGTTTTGATATTCATCGCGGCGATAATTTTCTGATTTTCTGCATGAATAATCACATAATCCTTCAAACCGACGATGAAAAGAATTTGGTCAAAGTAAACTTTGATAATTTTTCGTTCCGATTTAATGAAAAAATGGTCTTCAGCAACTGTTTCGATATTATTTTCAGAATCGTTTGATTTGAACAATTTGGAATA
>DAMDNI010000160.1:0-4973 GCA_032083825.1 Bergeyella sp.
TTCAATTTGCCTTCAACAAAAGGAATTTTATAAATATGATTGCAATACTTAAATACAATGCAGGAAACATAGCATCTGTACAAAATGCTTTGGCACGACAAAATGCCCAATCTATTGTGACCGATGATTTTGATTTGATTTCCAAGGCAGATAAGATCATTTTTCCCGGTGTTGGTGAAGCTTCTTCTGCCATGAAATATCTGAAGGAAAGACAGCTTGATGAGTTGATTATTTCTTTAAAACAACCGGTTCTCGGAATTTGTCTCGGGCAGCAATTAATGTGTAGAAACCTTGAGGAAGGTAACGCAAAAGGATTAAATATTTTCGATGTGAATGTGAGAAAATTCCCGGAAAAAGATATTGTTCCCCATATGGGCTGGAATAATTTATCAGATTTGAAAAATCCTTTATTCAAAGGAATATCTGAAAATGAAGATGTCTATTTCGTACACAGCTATTACTGTGAGATTTCCGAAGAAGCAGCTGCTGTCTGTGATTACATTTTGCCATTTAGCGCAGCTTTGCAGAAAGATAATTTTTTTGCAGTTCAGTTTCATCCTGAAAAATCAGGAAAAACAGGGACAAAAATCCTTGAAAATTTTATTAAACTTTAAATTCAATATTCATGCGAATCATTCCTGCCATTGATATTATAGACGGAAAGTGTGTAAGACTTTCCAAAGGGGACTATAATACCCAAAAGGTATACAGTGAAAATCCTTTAGAAATCGCTAAAAAATTTGAAGATTACGGAATTTCTTTCCTGCATCTTGTTGATTTGGACGGAGCTAAATCCAACAAAATTATAAATTATAAAATACTTGAAGTCATTGCTTCAAAAACAAATCTGCATATTGATTTCGGAGGAGGAATAAAATCAGAAAATGACGTAAATATCACGTTCAATTCAGGCGCAAAGCAAATTACAATCGGAAGTATTGCAGTTCAGAACCCGGATTTTTGTATAAAACTTCTTCATGATTACGGAAATGAGAAAATAGTTTTAGGTGCAGATTGCTTTGACAGAAAAATAAAAATTTCAGGCTGGCTTGAAAATTCTGATCTGGAAATTATAGATTTTATTAAAAAATACGAAAAAGAAAATTTGAAAAATGTGATTTGCACTGATATTTCAAAAGATGGAATGCTTCAAGGGCCTTCGTCAGAATTGTACTCCGAAATTATTGCTAAAACTTCTCTCAATCTTATCGCAAGCGGAGGAATTTCGAAAATAGAAGATATAGAAAAAATGAAAGAAATCGGATGCTTCGGAACCATTATCGGAAAGGCGATATATGAAGGAAAAATACAAATGAAAGAACTTCAAAATTTTATTCAAAATGCTTAAGAAAAGAATTATTCCGTGCTTGGATATCAAAAACGGAGAAACCGTAAAAGGGATAAATTTTGTTAATCTAAGTAATGCAGGAAATCCTCTTGAATTGGCAAAAAAATACGAAAGAGAAGGCGCAGACGAACTTATATTTCTGGATATTACAGCAACTGTGGAAGAACGGAAAACTTTTAAAATACTCGTGGAAAAAATTGCAAAAGAACTGAGTATTCCTTTTACAGTTGGCGGCGGAATTTCATCTGTTACAGACGTAAGAACACTTTTGAATTTAGGCGCAGACAAAATCAGCATCAATTCTTCAGCAGTTAAAAATCCTGACCTGATAAAGGAACTTTCCCGGGAATTCGGAAGCCAATGTATTGTTGTAGCAATTGATACGCGTTTTGTAAACGGAAAGGATATTGTACATGTAAAAGGCGGACGAGAATCTGCCGGGATCGAAACTTTAGATTGGGCTATAGAAGCTGAAAAATTAGGAGCCGGAGAAATTCTTTTGACATCAATGGATGCAGACGGAACAAAAAACGGTTTTGATATCAGGATCACAAAACTGGTTTCAGATCGTATCAATATTCCTGTAATTGCTTCCGGAGGTGCGGGAAAAACCGAAGATTTTTTAGAAGTTTTCAATGAGACAAAAGTAACAGGAGCTTTGGCTGCAAGTATTTTTCATTTTGATGAAATTCCGGTACCCTTTCTTAAAAATAATTTAAAACAAAAAAATATCAACATACGATGAATATAGATTTCAACAAATCAAACGGGCTTGCACCCATTATCATTCAGGATTACAGAACTTTACAGGTTTTGATGCTGGGTTACATGAATGAAGAAGCTTTTAGTAAAACAAAAAAAGAAGGTAAAGTTACATTTTTCAGCCGTTCCAAAAACCGCCTATGGACAAAAGGAGAAGAATCAGGAAATTTCCTTTATGTGAAGGAAATTAAAACTGATTGCGATCAAGATTCAGTTTTAATAAAAGCCATTCCGCAAAACATAGTTTGCCATACCGGAAAGTTCAGCTGTTTCGGTGAGAAGGAAAATAAGGGTTTTCTATATGAGCTGCAGGAAGTAATTTCGAAAAGGATTAATGAAAATTCTGGGAATTCTTATACAAATTCTCTTTATCGAAAAGGAATTAATAAAGTGGCCCAAAAAGTAGGAGAGGAAGCGGTAGAACTCGTCATTGAAGCGAAAGACAACAATGATGATTTATTCAAAAATGAAGCTGCAGATCTTCTGTATCATTATTTAATTTTATTAAAGGCAAAAGGATTTCAGATAGAAGATATTGAAGAAATACTGCGAAAAAGGATGAAATAAAAAACCGCCTTCTCAGACGGTTAACTATTTATTTTTTAATAATGATTTTCTTGGTGAGCTTCTGATCTTCAATAGTCACTGTCCCGAGATAAATTCCCGGTTTCAGGTTTGATGTATTGATTGAAGCATTGTTTTTTGAATGATGCAGAAGGTTTCCGGACATATCCCGAATTTCGAATTCGAAATCTTTGAGATTAGAGTTGAGCATTTTAATGGTGATATTGTCCTGGGCAGGATTCGGAAAAATTTTCAATGATTCCAACATTTGTTCAGGTGAACATTCTGAAACTGCTAAAAAAGTCTGGCTGGCAGTTGCAAAATGCTGGGCAGCACCGACTGCAGCTTTGGCGACATTATAAACATAGGTTTTGTCAACATTTGCGTATGTATCATTTGTGGTATGTTCTGTATAGCTTCTTGTATATTCATAAAATCCGGTAATTATTTCCCCATTTTGCTGAAAAGGAACGTAATCTGAAGCATACGCAGGATCATAAGCCGTTTTTAAAGGAGAATACAACATTGTACAATTTGCCAACTCAATGGTAATCTGATTAGATGCGGCATTATTGGTACTCGGGCTGCTTTGATCTCGGTCGCAATAAATCGTGTCGTTGGTATTTCCTATTTTTCCCCCAACTTGATCGATATTGAAAACCAGTTTGATATCCATTTTCGGGTTTGTAGCATTCACAACATTGTCTACATAATGATAGCTTCCGTAAAGTCCCTGTTCTTCCCCTGAAAAATTAATAAAACGGATGGAATAATCTGTAGGAACGTCTTTCAGAATTCTTGCAATTTCAAGAATGACGGCAACGCCGCTTCCGTTATCGTTGACTCCGGGACCGGTAATGGTATCAAAATGTCCGCAGATGATTACAAATTTATTAGGATAAAGAGTTCCTGTTTTTGTAACTACGAGGTTTTTAGAACTATAACCTCCATCTGTCCAAGGATCTTCCTCAATTTGAGAAGACGTATAACCGAATGAAAGATATTTGTTTTTGAGCCAGTTTAAAGCATTTGTATTAGCTGCAGTTCCTGTCCTTTTTACTCCAAAACCTTCAAATTCCTGAAGATAATTATTAATATTATTCTGTGTAACCAAATTGGCTCTGTCCTGATATGCCTGGATAAAACTTTGCGAATGATACAATACTGTACATAAAATAGTTGCGCAGAGTAAGATTTTTTTCATTTATCTTTAATTTTTTTCAAAGGTAAATAAAAAATCCTGTAGAATTACAGGATTTTTATGAATAGAATTTATGTTTTGTTATAGTTTTTTAAAAACCAGTCTTTCTTCATAATTCAATTAAATAAAAACAAAAATCCCGAAAAAATTCGGGATTGCATATTGATAACAAAAAGTTTACATTTTATTTTACTTGATCTACAACTGCTTTGAAAGCTTCAGGATGATTCATTGCAAGGTCTGCAAGAACTTTTCTGTTCAATTCAACGTTGTTTTTCTTAAGAGATCCCATAAATTGGGAATAAGACAACCCGTGTTCTCTGGTACCTGCATTGATACGGGTAATCCATAGAGATCTGAAATTTCTTTTTTTCTCTTTTCTGCCACGGTAAGCATATTGCATTGCTTTTTCTACCGCGTTTTTAGCAACTGTCCATACGTTTTTTCTTCTTCCGTAGAAACCTTTTGCTTGTTTTAGTACTTTTTTTCTGCGCGCTCTTGCCGCTACAGCATTTACTGATCTAGGCATAATTTAAAATTTTTGTTTTTTTGAAAAGGGCGGACTTTTTATAATTAAAGATTAGAAATTAAATCTCATTACAATAATTATTCATTCACTTTTGGGCTCCGTTCCAGGGTTAACTTTTTTTGAATTTTTAGAATTCTTATAAACCGAATGATTTATAAAAACTACTTAATTGCTAATTGACGTTTAACACTTTTCTCGTCTACACTAGCAACATAAGAAGTTTGCGTAAGATTTCTCTTTTGCTTGGTTTCTTTTTTTGTCAAAATGTGACTTTTGAAAGCATTTTTTCTTTTGATCTTTCCGGTTCCGGTAAGAGCAAAACGCTTTTTAGCACCTGATTTCGTTTTTAATTTTGGCATTTTTCTGCTTTTTTATATTTTGTTATCAATAACTTTTGAGTTTGCAAAGATAATGATTTTACCTGTCTTCTAATAATGTAATTCCATTTATTTTCTTATTTTTTAAAGGAATAATCTCAATTTCAATATTATCAAAATTAGATTTTACAGTTCCGGTGAAATTCTTATACTGAACAAGTTTCCATTTTTTATGATTTACATTGTTGATTT
>DAMDNI010000160.1:4983-5540 GCA_032083825.1 Bergeyella sp.
GAGTCAGGACAAGTTCAAGCTGATCATTTTTCACTGATAATCCGTTACTTGCACTTAGCAAATAATAGGGAATTTCAATTTTATCATTTTTATATTTAATCCCGGCATTTTTACCATATTTATTGAGGAAAATAGTAAATGGAGATTCTGAAATATCAGAACTGAAGATAAATGTTTTTATATACTGCTGTTTAAATTGAATATTTGTCAGCAGCTCTTTTGCAAAAGGAAAATCCGGTTCCGGATCTCCTGTATTGAAAATCAGGATATCAGGTTTCCTAATATTGAGAATATAATTGCTGTCACCTAATTCATGTGCTAAAATACCATTTCCAAAATCATCTGGAGGATTTCTTGGAAGATAATAATCATTTAATCCAAGCATATCAACTGTAGGCAGTTCCGATGCATAAGGAATACTTCCTGCGGCGGTAACTCCTATTAGAGTATTTTCAGGAAATGAATTTTTGAATATTTTTCCGATTTTCATTCCTTTGAATTCCCATCTTTCAGTTTTTGCATAATCATTATACTTATACTTTACCTGAAAAATAAAA
>DAMDNI010000160.1:5550-7097 GCA_032083825.1 Bergeyella sp.
ACCAACAAAAACAATATAGAACGACCATACAGACGCTAAAAGCAATAAAAATAAGGCCTTTTTATTCTTTTGAAACGAAAGCCCGATTAAGAAATAAACTGAAAAACAATTAAAAGGAAATGTTCCGATAAAAAATTTTATAAAATATTTTATCCCTCCAATAAGATGGTGAACTGAAAATTTCGCCTTTACTAAAGCCGTATTAGGAACATATTCTCCATAATAATATAACCTAAATACTAAAAGACCAACGTAAAACAAAGCAGGAATCAATATGATATACCAACTTCTGAAAGCTAATATTTTATTAATATTTTTCCTAAAATTATAAATGAGAAATAATACCGTAAGAACTGTAAACAAAATTCCGTCGGGACGGGTAATTGATAAAAGTCCGCAGCTTACTGATAAAATAATCCAGTTACTTGAATTTTCCGGATGATCAGTTATTGAAAATACTGATGTTACAATAAGCGTAGTAAAGAAAATAACCAAAGGCTGCTCCAATCCTCCAATTGTCCATACAGGAAAACTAGCAGTGAGGACAAGAAATAATAATCCAAATAGGACATTCTCTCTTCTGAAATTCCGAAAATGGCTATAAATAATATAGAGAGTAAAAAAGGATAGAATTATCCCTAAAATTCTACTTGCAGCTATCAAATCTATACCGATTTTGCCTAAAAAAGATACAAGGATGATCCACAAAAAATTAGAATATCCTTCTATAAATTCCCCGTCATTCCAAGTAAGGCCTTTCCCTTCGATAAATCTTTTTGCATATCTCAGCGAAATAAGACTGTCATCTGCAAAAAACGGGTAATAATATAAGCAGTGTAAAATAAAAATAAAAAATACGAAAAGCAATATTTTGTATTTCATTACATTGTATGTCTTTTCGTATTTTAATATATTGTTTTATTTAGCCGGTTTCTTCGGGCTCATCATCATGATCATTCTTTTGCCTTCAAGCTTTGGAAGCTGGTCTACTTTACCAACATGTTCCAGTTCCTGAGCAAGTTTTAGGAGAAGGATTTCTCCCTGATCTTTGAAAATGATGGAACGTCCTTTGAAAAAAACATAAGTTTTAAGCTTAGAACCTTCTTCCAGGAATTTTTCAGCGTGTTTTTTCTTGAATTCGTAATCATGATCGTCAGTCTGAGGTCCGAAACGAATTTCTTTTACCACAACTTTTACCTGTTTGGCCTTAAGTTCCTTTTGTTTTTTCTTTTGTTCGTAGAGGAATTTTTTATAATCCAGAACTCTGGCAATATACGGTTCCGCTTTGTCTGAGATTACTACCAAATCCAAATCCTGTTCCTGTGCAATTTGTCTTGCCTTTTCTACAGGGTAAACTCCAGGCTCAACATTTTCGCCGACAAGACGAACTTCTCTTGCTCTGATTTTTTCATTAATCTGATGTAAATCTTCCTGAACAGGGCGACGCATTGGGCCTCTTCCTCTGTTGTTAAATTTCTGTGCTATTGTATTATATTTTATGGGTTAATATCTATTTGTTATTCAGATCTCTAATCAATTCTGAATTC
>DAMDNI010000161.1:0-2945 GCA_032083825.1 Bergeyella sp.
ATCAAAAGAATAATAATCTGCAGGAGTATCGATTTTAATAGTTCCGGAATCGGTACAGGATAAAGGCTGTGTAACATCAACTACCGGAGTTGGAGTAGGATTGGCAGCAATGATACTGAAAGGATATGCAGAAGAAAAACATCCTCCTGAAGATTTTACAACAAGATTATAATTTCCCGCAGGTAAATCCTGGAAAGTATTTTCTGATTGGTAGTTGATGCCGTCAATGCTATATTGGAAGCCTGTTCCTGTTGGAGCAGAGATTGTAACTGAACCTTTTTCTCCAAAACATTTTGGTTGTACAACCGAATAAGATACATTGGTTGGAGCTGTATTCACGGTAAATGTAATATTGTTGGAAACAATACGGCAGTTGCTGCTGTTGATTCCTCCGTTATTAGCAAAAGCAAGCCTGTAAAGATAAGTGCCTGCAGAAAAAATTCCTGAAACAGTGTAATTTAATGTTGTTGCTCCGGCAATATCTATCCATGTAGTTCCGTTATCTGTGCTTTGCTGCCACTGATATTGTGTTGTAGAATTGCTGGAAGATAAACTTCCGTTCAAAGTATAAGAAATGGAATTTCCTTCACAAACAGATAAGCTGGTTGAAGAATTATTTTGCACAGAAACTGTAGCAATTGCACCACAGGGGCGAAATGTTATATCATCCAGTGCAAGATCGTTTCCAGGAGCTGCACCGGCTTTATTATTGGTAATTTTTATAATTACCGAATTTGTCGTACTTGTGAAATAAAAACCGCACTGCTGCCATTTAACAGATGAAGTGCTTCCTACAATATCTCCTGAATTGTAAGTGTTGAGAACCGCATTGGTCGTTGGGTCAATGATTGAAAAGGTGAGATTAGGATAAACGCTGTTTCCGTTGTTGAAAAGATTCAGTACCCATGCTGAAAATTCATATACAGTTCCAGGGCAAAGACCTGTCACTGTTGTTTTATAAAAATAATCGGTAACGCTTAGGCTGGCATTTACAATCATCATATAGCCATTGGTATTTCCTGTATGATCGGTTGTAGTCCACCACGAACTCAGCAATCCTGAAGTAGAATTGGCAATAGTATAATAGCCGTCATTGGGAAAACCTGATGAGGAATAGCTATAAGAAGTGATACTGCTTCCCAATGCAGAACCTCTTCCGGAGCCTGCTCCGAAATCAATATTTACGACAGGATCTCCTAAACTTCCTGTACAAAGCTGCGCTTCTGATTCAAAAAAGAACAAAAAACAAAGAGCAAAAAGACAATACTTCAATACATATTTCATTTTTCAACAACATAATTTCCACTTTTCACTCACTATTTTCGGGATTCGGAATTCATTTCAGAAATAATGAATTCCATTTTTCAAAGAACGATGACGTAAATTTAAACATATAAATTCACACCGCGAATATTTTTATTAAATATTTACTGATTTATGTTTTATGTCTCCGATTCGATGGTTTTCGTTTTAAAATATTTTGTATTTTTCATAATATCTGCCATTTCGTAAATACCTATACCGTTATAAATATTTTGGCAAAAATTGTGTTCCGCACAATATTAATATTAATTTATTATTTTTGTAATAATAAGGGATTCGATACTATTAAATTCATCGGGGCTTTACAGCTGTAAAATTTGAAAATTACATGATTTTTTTTGCTGATTATCAGTTTTTTATATATAAAATTCAATTTAAATTCTGCAATAGATTTTACTAGGAAATCCGGATCTTTTTGCAAAAGAAAATTAAAATAAAAGTAAATATGAAAATTAAATTTTTGGGACAAAACTGTTTTTTGTTCACCTACAATGGGAAAAATATTTTGTCAGATCCGTTTTACAATTATCAGAAAGAAAAGTCAGGCTTCGATATTACGGCTCAGAAAATAGATTATATACTCATCACTCATGCTCATGGCGATCATATTGCAGATGTAAAAGAAGTTCTGGAAAACCATCCTGAAGCGCAGATTATCGGACAGCCCGAAATATGCGGATATTTCAATCATCCCAATTCTATAGATATCAATTTCGGAGGATCTGCAAAACTGGATGATCTTAAAATTTCAATGGTTCCTGCCTCTCATACCAGTTCTTTTCCTGACGGAAGTTACGGAGGTTTGGCGTCTGGATACATGTTCCGGTTTCAGGGGAAAAACTTATATTTTGCAGGAGATACCGGAGTAATGGCTGATATGGCCTATTTTCCACAGCTTTTCGGAGAAATTACACTAGCGATTCTCCCGGTAGGTGCACATTATACAATGTGTGCGACCAAAGCCAGTTTTGCAGCATCAGAATTACTGAAAACCAAAAGAGTGATTGGCTGCCATTTCGATACATTTCCTCCGATAAAGATTGACCATAATGAAGCAAAGAAAAAATTTGAAGAAAAAAATATAGACTTTACGCTTCCCGCTTCCCGATTTAGGTGAAGAATATGAAGTTTAGAAAATTATTATAAAGCATTTGAAAAAAGAAAAAATTATGAGAAAAAAAGAATTATGGAAAGAATATCCCTTAGAAATCGACTTTGAGGGATATTACAAAATTGAAGTCTCGGACGCAGGAAATTTCCGAACCTATACCACAAGTTTTCCTCAAGGTAAGAGCGTTGAAGGAAGTGTGCAGGCAGGCTACAGGATTTTACGCTCGAAGCTTAAGAAAAAATGGAACGAACGCGATTCTGCGAAAATTACCGAATTCAACCAGCAGATTGAAAATCTGAATACCCAGATCAAGGAAAAATTGAAAAGAAAAGCCTTTCAGGAAGAAGTACTTCAACTGCGTACAGAAAGAAATAAACTTATTCAGAAAAGAAAAAAACTAAATACCAAGCTTACCAACAAAAACACGATTAATCTCGCTGTGCTTTTTCATAAAGCAGTTGCAGAGCTTTTCCTTGAAAAGCCGGCTTCTGAAGAATATAAGTTTGTTATT
>DAMDNI010000161.1:2955-5879 GCA_032083825.1 Bergeyella sp.
AGATTTTGATAAAACCAATAATGTAGTAGAAAATTTGGCTTGGGCAACACAGGAAGAATTAGATCAGCGTCTTACAAAACATCCTAAAATGATTCTCCGGGAATTTAATAAGCAATTTTTAGACAATACCCCGAAAGTAAAAACATCAAAGCTTACAGAAATGGATGTACTTACCATAAAAAAACGTCTGAAAAGAGGGCTTCCGCTTAAAAAACTGGCCAAGCAGTTCGGTGTTTCGGACATGCAGATTCACCGTATCAAAACAGGAGAAAACTGGAGTCATGTAAAATTGATTGAAGATATCCTGGAACAGGAGAAATAAAAAATGGCAAGCTACCTAAATCACACCGCTACAACCGATTACCTTTGCTGCGTTCCCACCCTGGAGGATTCTCAGGAGCTGGTTGTTTAGGACTTGCCGATGCAAAGATAAGTTTTTATAATTGTAAATTCAAAATTAAGTATTTAAAAAAAATTAAATTATATGGCAAAAAACGTTTATGCGATTGGTTTTGTGACGTTTATAATAATGATGGCCGCATTCTTCATCACTAATATTTTTTTCAGAGATGTACATTATTACCGCACAAGCATCATGCTGAGCTCTTTTTTGGCTCCGTTGATATATGCAGCAGGAGCTTTTGTTTCGGTGACTTCTTACAGCCGTTTCAAAAAAACACTCAATTTTAAAGAAGCTTTTGGAAGAGCTTTCTTTCCAATGTTTTTTGCAGGAGCTCTATCCATTTTATCCATATTTTTATATATTAATTATGCAGACCGGGATACAAAAGATCTGCTGAATCATCAGTATATCGAAAGCTACAAAGCCTCATTAGAAGAAGAATATACTAAAGCAAAACAGGTTATCAAGCCCAATTCTGCCGAGTTTCAGGAAACAGAAAAAAAATATGCAGAAGCCAAAATCAGGATTGAAGAGAAAGTAAAGCGGAAAGAAGATATGTTTACTGCCCGTTATTTTCTGTATGTTTTTGCAGGATATTGTGCTTATTTCCTTATTTTATCTTTATTTTTCGGAAGTTTTTTCCGTACCAGAAGGCTGGAATAAAATACATTTGATATAAGTAATGCAGGAAGATTTATTTTAAAAATTAAATCCAAAACCGGGAATATTTCCGTATTTTTGACCTTGAATTTTTGGAGAAAATTATTCATCATTCATAACTTTTTAATTCATAATTGACTTAATGAATCTTTCCATCATCATCCCGCTTCTCAACGAAGAAGAATCTCTGGAAGAGCTGTTTTCCCGTATTGATAAAGTCTGCACAACCCATAATTATTCTTATGAAATATGGTTTGTAGATGACGGAAGTACAGATCTATCATGGGCAATCATTGAAAATTTAAGAGTTCAGCATCCTCAGGTTCACGGGATTAAATTTTCCAGGAACTATGGTAAATCCCAGGCTTTGCATGCTGCGTTTGAAAAGGCAAATGGTGATGTTGTGATTACAATGGATGCTGATCTTCAGGATTTTCCGGAGGAAATTCCGGAGCTTTACGATATGGTGAAAAGCGGAAATTACGACATTGTTTCCGGATGGAAGAAGAAGCGTTTTGATAATGTAATGACGAAAAATATCCCTTCAAAGCTTTTCAATGCGGCAGCAAGAAAAGTTTCCGGGGTTTCGCTTCATGATTTCAACTGTGGTTTGAAAGCATATAAAAAACAAGTTGTAAAATCTATTGATGTTTACGGAGATATGCATCGTTATATTCCGGTTTTGGCGGCAAATGCAGGCTTTAGGAAAATTACCGAAAAACCTGTTCAGCATCAGGCTCGGCCTTACGGAAGCTCAAAATTCGGGACTGAAAGATTTGTGCGTGGTTTTTTGGACTTGGTGACCCTTTGGTTTGTCAGCCGATTTGGAGGAAGACCGATGCATTTTTTTGGGGCTGCAGGAACTTTGATGTTTATTTTCGGGTTTTTGTCTGCGCTTTGGTTGGGAATTTCAAAGCTAATTGATGTGTATATTCATAAAATCTATGGAAATTTAATTACAAATAATCCTTGGTTTTTTATTGCGATGACAACGATGATTCTCGGGACTTTGCTTTTTGTAGCCGGATTTTTAGGAGAATTAATTATCAGAACGAACCGCGAACATAAAAATTATCACATTGAAGAAGTGATTTGATAAAATGAGCCATCATTTGCTTTTGATCATTCATCTTTTGGGAGCTGCAGTTTGGGTTGGCGGACATTTGGTGCTGTCAATTGCTGTTCTTCCCGAAGTTTTGAGAAAAAAAGATCCTGAAATTCTTACTAATTTTGAAGAAAAATACGAAAGAATCGGAATGCCGTCATTGCTCATCATGATCATTACCGGAATTTGGATGGCTTATCAATTCGGGCAAGGAGTTTCACAATGGTTTCATTTTTCGAATCCTTTGGAAACAGTGATTTCTTTAAAATTAATTTTACTTTTAGCAACTGTACTTTTTGCCATCAATGCGAGATTTTTTGTGATTCCTAAATTATCTCCTAAAACACTTCCAGTAATGGCTTTTCATATTATTTCTGTAACAATTCTAGGAGTTGCGATGTTGGTTTTGGGAAGCTTTGTCCGTTACGGAGGAATTTCTTTTTAATTTATTATTTTTTCATAAAATGTAATTTCTGCATTCTTTTTCTCAGGAAATAATTTGTAAATTGCTTTAGTTTTAAATACAAAATCTTGAAAGTTTTTTATAAGATATCCCTTTGTCTATCAATACTTTCTGTTCTTTTTATAAGTTGCGGGAAGATTTCTTCAAAAGGAAATGTAGAGATTACGGAAAAGAAAGTCGAAGATTTTAAAGGAATCGATGTGAAAGGAAAATTTCGTGTTTTCCTTGTAAATTCTCCCAATTCTCGGGTAGAAGTGGAAACCAATCCCAATATATTTGAAAATCTGGATATT
>DAMDNI010000161.1:5889-7083 GCA_032083825.1 Bergeyella sp.
GAAAAAAGAAAAGTAGGACAGGTTGATTTTTATGCGATTACCATTTATTCAAAATACAATCCTTCCAGCATCAGCATTTCTGATTCAGTGGAATTCAATGTTTCCGGAGAAATAAGGACAGACCATATCGGATTTCGTTTGAAAAAAAATGCTAAATTTATTGGTGCCGTCAATACCAGAAAAACAACTGTTGAAATGCAGGATGTAAGTTTAGCCAATTTTAAAGGATTTACAAAAGAAGCCGAAATTAAACTTCACGATACTGCCAATATCCTTGCACCGTACTGGATGATTGATAATCTTACGATTCATTCAAAAAACGGAACGTATGCAGAAGTAAATGTAAAAGATTCTTTGAAAGGAAATATTGATGATACGTCAAAATTCCTATATTACAATGATCCGATACGGGCTTTTAAAATTGGAAAAAATACAAGTGTACAAAATAAAAAATTAGAATAAATTAATATCATAACTATACTATAACCTAACAAAAACAAAACCTAAAATATGACAACATTAGATAAAGCTAAACTTTGGCTACTCGAACATTTTGATGAAGAAACAAGAACTGCGGTTCAGACTTTAATTGATTCCAATTCTCCTGATCTGGAAGATTCATTTTATCGTGAGCTGGAATTCGGAACCGGCGGAATGCGAGGGATTATGGGCGTAGGAACCAATCGATTAAACAAATACACTTTGGGGCAGGCAACACAAGGTCTTGCCAATTATCTTCATCAGCAATTTTCAGGTGAAGAAATTAAAGTGGCAATCGCTTACGATGTCCGAAACAATTCCAAAGAATTCGGGAAAATTGTAGCTGATGTTTTAACAGCAAATGGAATTAAAGTTTTGCTTTTCAAAAATCACCGTCCGACTCCGGAACTTTCTTTTACAGTAAGAGACAAAAAATGTAATGCAGGAATTGTACTTACAGCTTCCCATAATCCGCCTGAATACAACGGATATAAAGTATATTGGAATGACGGGGCGCAAATTGTTCCGCCCAATGATGAGAATATTATTAAAGAAGTTTACGCTACAAAATTTGAAGAAATTAAATTTAACGGAAACGACGATCTGATTGAATGGGTTGGAGAAGAACAGGATGACGTTTACATTGATGCCTGTATTGAAAATTCACTCTATCAGAATGTTGGGAGAGACAACCTGAATATTGTTTTCACTTCA
>DAMDNI010000162.1:0-7070 GCA_032083825.1 Bergeyella sp.
TTAAGAATACTTTTCATAGCTCCGCTGGTTCCGATTTTTATGGAATTTTCTGCAGAACCCATCATTCTCATATTCTTTTTATAGGTATCGTAATTGGTTTCGGTAATCAGATTCCCTTTAGAATCATATAGCTTCATGCTTACTACAACCTGGTTTGAAAAAACATATTTTCCGAGTCCGACCTTGAAATATTTTACTTTGGGCACAATGGCAAAATCAGCCTCATTATTCTTACAGTATTCTTCAATAGTATGCGCATCTACACTGTCGAATTCTATGGGAATATCTGCACGGATCATTTTATTATTCTTGTAATAATTGATCTTGTCTGAGACCGCACTGAAAAATGCTAAATTGGTAGGCTCTTTTATTTCATCAATATTGGGATATACCTCAGGATTGAAATAAACCGTTTTCTTTTCTTTAATGGCTGACGGCCTTAAGGCATCATTCTTCTGAGCATTCAGCTTTGTGACACCGACAAATAATATGGCTAAAGCCCCGGCAAAAAGTAAAATTTTCTTCATTGCGTACTCACTTGCAAAAATACGACCAATTATCCAAATCTGATTACGAAATTTAAGATTTTTTTAACATTTTTTCTATCGTGAATCATTGATGTCTTCAATAGTATTTTGCTGAAATAAAAAAAAGTCGTACTTTTGCAGCCGTTACATAATAATCATTAAATAATATTTGCATGTACTTAACATCAGAAAAGAAAGCAGAAATTTTCGCAAAACATGGAAAATCTGCACAGGACACAGGAAGCGCTGAAGGACAGGTTGCGCTTTTCACTTACAGAATCAACCACCTTTCCGGTCACTTGAAAAGCAATCATAAAGATTATGCTACAGAGAGATCTTTGGTGAAACTGGTAGGTAAAAGAAAAAGATTGTTAGATTATCTTAAAAACAAGGATATCGCAAGATATAGAGCGATCATCGCTGAATTGGGCTTAAGAAAGTAATCTTCAAATCTCCAAAAATAAAGCAACTCAATCGAGTTGCTTTTTTTGTCAGAAAACCTTAAAAATGCGATTTTCTTTTTTTCTCATCATGCAGTTCTTATGGTTATTGTTTGGATGTCAAAATTGTGTAAATTTACTTTAACAGGCAATACTACATTTGACGTATTTTTATACTTTATAATTTAATTCTACTTTTATGAAAATTACAGAGCAAAACCATGAAAGACTTTCTGTACTGGAAAAAATCGCCAACGGAATCATGTGGTGGATAGGATCGATCCCTTCTCTTATTTTCCATACTGTTTTCTTTATCGTCTGTTTTGCGCTGCCGGTTTTCAGGATTGTGGATTTTGATCATATGCTTCTGGTACTCACAACTGTAGTTTCTTTAGAAGCTATTTATCTGGCTATTTTCATTCAGATGTCGGTGAATAAAAGCTCTGAACAAATTGAAGAAATTCAGGAAGATATTGAAGAGATCCAGGAAGACATTGATGAGATCCAGGAAGATATTGATGAAATCCAAGAAGATGTAGAGGAAATCAACGAGGATGAAGATGAGGAAGACCACAACGAAAGAGCCAAAAATGTCATGCTGAAAAGCAATGTTTCCAACAACAAAAACGAGATCAAACTCCTTAAAGACAAAATCGCCGAACTCGAAACCCTGATCGAAAAAATCAAGCATAAAGACGAGTAGTTCAGAAAAAAATGCTGTTTTCTTTAGAAAAGAAAAACAGCATTCTATAAAAATCCTTAAAATTTGATCTGATTTTCTAAGGCCTCAAATCCTGAAATGGTTTGTCTGCAACAAAAACATGCTGCACTTTTTCTACAGTAATTTCTTTTGCAACCGAAAAATCTGCTGTCTGCTTAATATCTAAAGAAGATGTACCAATTGAAATTTTATAATTTCCCGCTTCAGCAATCCAAGCTGATTTTGATGGTATGAATGAAGCCAAATCTTTGGGATTCAAAATCATTGTAATCACCTGTGTTTCGCCCGGTTTTAAATCTTTTGTTTTGGCGTACGCTTTCAACTCGGCTTTTGGTTTGTCAATCGATTTGTCAGGAGCTGAAAGATATAGCTCTACTACTTCTTTTCCGGAAACTTTTCCTGTATTTTTCACCTCAACGCTAACTTCCAACTTATGATTAAATGTCTTTGCATTTAATTTAATATTAGAATAAGCAAAGCTTGTATAAGACTTCCCGTAACCAAATTCATACGATGGTTTTACATTGAATGTATTAAAATAGCGGTATCCTACATAAATCCCTTCTTCATACATCACATCTTTTGGATTATCAGCAGGAATTCCCGGAAAATTCTTCGCTGAAGGTGTATCAGAATATTTCACCGGGAATGTCATGGTGAGCTTTCCGGAAGGATTGATTTTCCCTGAAACCACATCTGCTACGGAATGTCCGCCTTCCTGTCCCGGCTGCCAAGCCAGAAGAATCGCATCTACTTTATCCTTCCAGGAAGCAGTTTCGATAACTCCGCCAATGTTGAGAATCACAACCACTTTCTTCCCCTTTGCATGGAAAGCTTTGGAAATTTTGTCCAGCATTGCAATTTCCTCTGCCGCCAGATTAAAATCGTTATCTACAATTCTGTCACCGCCTTCGCCTGAATTTCTTCCAAGCGTTACGAAAGCGATTTCTGAAGTTTCTGCTTTTTTAGCTAAGAAAGCATCATCCATTTTCATTTCGGAAAGCCTTTCAGGTAATGCTAAAATTCCTTTTTCTTTTTTCCTTTCTTTTTCGGCTGCTAATTCTTTGTCTGCATGGGCCATATATAAATCGACTAATTCTTTGTCTAATTTGTAACCGGCTGCATTCAAGCCTTCCAGTAAAGAAACGGTATGCTTATTATTCACGCTGCCACTTCCTGTTCCACCCGTAATCCAAGCATAAGATGTCACTCCGAATAACGCAACTTCTTTTTGTTTATCGGCAAAAGGAAGTGTTTTTGTTTCATTTTTAAGCAAAATCATTCCTTCAGTGGCGGCATTTCTTGTTGTTTCTGCATTTTTTACCAGATCCGGTTTGTCGCTGTATGCATATTGGGCAAACGTCGGCGTATGGAAAACATATTCTAAAATTCTCTTCACATTTTTATTAGCAACTTCCTGAGATAATTTTCCTGAATTTAATGCTTCGAGTAAAACCTTCTTCTGAACAGGAATTCCGGGCATCAAAAGGTCGTTTCCTGCATTCATCTGTTTTACAACATCACTGCTGTTTCCGTTTTTAATGGATTCAAACCCGGGAAAACCTCCGAACCAGTCGGTCATCACAATGCCTTTGAAACCCCATTCGTTTCTCAAAACCTGAGTCAGCAAATCATGACTGTCAGAAGTATAAATACCATTCACTTTGTTGTAAGACGACATGACAGTCCAAGGCTGCGATTCTTTCACAGCAATCTCAAAACCTTTAAGGTACAATTCTCTCATTGCTCTTTCAGAAACGTGTGCATTGATGGTCAAACGATTGGTTTCTTCGTTATTCGCTGCAAAATGTTTGATGGAAGTTCCTACGCCCTGAGATTGTATTCCGTTTACGATGGCAGCCGCAGTTTTCCCTGAAATTAAAGGATCTTCAGAATAATATTCGAAATTTCTTCCATTTAATGGATTTCTATGAATATTTAAAGCAGGGGCTAACAGTACGTCTACTCCGTATTCCTTCACTTCATTTCCCATTGCTTTACCGACCTGCTCCAATAATTCTTTGTTCCAGGTTGATGCCAGAGCGGTTCCTACCGGAAACGCTGTTGCATAATAGGTTTTTGAATCATTTTCTCTAATGGGAGCAATTCTTAAACCTGCAGGACCATCCGCAACAACTGTTGCTGGAATCCCAAACCTATCGAGATTGGCTGTTCCACCTGCAGCTCCGGGAACCAGACCTTGTTTCGAATCTCCGACAGGGCCAGTAAGAACTTCAATTCCGGGCATTCCTGTTCCGATGAGAAGATTTACTTTTTCTTCGTTTGTCATTTGCTTGATGATCGCATCAATTCTTTTATTGATTGAAAGACGCGTATCTTCCCAAACATCTAATTTGCCGTTTTTGTTGAGATCTTTGAAAGTTTTCCCCTCAACGGTAATTGTTGGATTATTATCCTGAGCCTTTGATAAAGGCGACAAAGCTAAGAAAGCTAAGAATAATCCTGGATATTTTAATTTATGATAAAAGCTGATCAAATTGGATTGATTCTTTTTCATATTTTTATTTTTTTTGAATTAAAGAATTTTAATAAAAACGTTCTCAAGCTAGAGATTTTTTAAATCTCACCGCTAGCTTTAAGTTTTATCTGACCGTTATAATCACACGCTGATATCTTGTTATGGCTGGTTTTCCGTTGTCAGTTCCTTCCAAGATGATATGGATTGTCTGGCCGCTTACAGCATCTTTTGGAATTACAATTTCTGTTTTTGAAGCAGTTGGATTAGTAATCTCTACTTTGTGAGAATAACTTCCCGCTGCCTGAAACTGCCACCATTTGATAGATATTTTGTCCCCATCAGGATCCGATACTTTTCCATAAAGCTGGATTTTTTCTCCGGCGGAAGCTCTTAAATTTAAAGGACCTTCTATTTTTACGACAGGCTCATGATTAGCATTGGAATATTTAGGAGTTACCGCCCATTTTAAGCGTGCCGCGAAATCACGCTGAGCTTGTGAAAAGAAATCAGGATATGCCAGATCCTCCTTACTTTTTTCTTTTGTACCAAATGTACTTGCCATTGCCTCCGCACTTGTATCGCTGGAGTCACCTTTAGGAAGGTCAAAAAACATATTTTTATTGCTTTTGCTTGCCGGTTCAATACCTCCCCAACCTCCATAAGATCCGTCTTCATAAGCCCGCAAGCCGTTCCCTAGCATATTCATAAATGTATGATTGTCTCCTTCTCCCAACCAAGAACCTTTTGCCTGTACGGGCATCCAAACAGCATAGCCCATTTTTTTCAATTCTTCATTAGTATATCCTGACATCCCAAAATAATCTACAATATCATCTTTTACCATCTGTTTTCCGTCTCCCCAAACTCTGTATAGCTGACCCAATGCTCCACGGTCTGAAACATTTTCCTTCATCCATTCAGGTGTCAAATATTTTGCATTTTCCTCAGTCGCCTTCAATTGAGCTCCATAGCTGTAATTAGGTCCACTAGTAAATTCCCGGTATTCAACTTTCGGCCAATTGGGCTTAATATAGGATGCATAAGTATCATCCTGATCTCCCGATGCCAATAATACTACTTTGCGTGAAACTTTATTCTGAATCGCTTCCCATCCATTTGTATTCTCATATTGTTCCTGAATGGATTTTAATGCTCTTGCTATCGTACTCTGCCCTCCCCAAGCAGTAATGAACAGCTGTCCCGGTTCATCATCCAATATAACTTTTTTGATCAAATCTGAACCTTCAGAATCTTTTGAAATATCTCCGTCAAATTCAACATTTCCATATTTTATTTTGGATTGAAGAACTTCCGGGGCAGGATAATTTGAATTATGGATTTTTAAATTCGGATAAGATTTTGCATATGCATCCACAATGTCGTGAATGAAACGTTCGTCTTTCGCCCAACGCCAAGATTCACAAGGGCATAAATCTAATCCGAAACGTGCATATTCTCTACTCGGTACAAACCATTTTGTCCCTTTACCATCGCCTTTCCAGTGGAAAGCGCTGCTCGCATATACCAGCCCTTCAATCTGTAAATCTGAACTGTAAAGCATAAACCGGATCAGAGAATTATTGTCGTCTAATTCCGGATCAGCTGTGATGATAATCCGTGGCTTTTGTGGATTATAAGAAATTGCCGTGGCTTTTTCCTGAGATACCTGAGTCGGTTTTTGTGCATTAATTGTATTTAAACTTATTAGGAATAAACCTGTGATGATTATATTTTTCATTTTGAATTAAATTTTATTTGAATAATTGCGGAACAAAATCATTGAGATAAGTTCTCCAGTTGCTCCAAGTGTGGCCGCCTTCAGATTCTATATATTGATATTTGAAATCCATTTTATCGAGATTCTGACGATATTCTGAAACATTTTTATAAAGAAAATCGGTTTTCCCGATAGCAATCCAATACAGTTTGTAAGAATTCTTTTGCTGAGTTTTTAATTTTTCATCAAGATTCTGATAAATTGGGCTTTTCTGATTTTCCGGAGGAAGAATCGCAGGAGAAAATAATCCTACATAATCAAAAGTCTTAGGATAATTTGCAGAAATATAAAGTGAATGAAAACCTCCCATCGAAAGCCCTGCAACAGCACGGTTTGCGGCATCAGCTTTTATCCGGTAATTCGTTTCTGTAAAAGCTATGATTTCTTTGAAATAGGTTTCCATATCTCCTGTGAAAATATCTGGAGTTCTCATATCAATTTTATAAAAACCTTTTGAAGATTCTCCCGGAGCTGCAGAATTACTGGTATGTCCGTTCGGCATTACAACGATCATCGGTTTTGCTTTTCCCTGTGCAATTAAATTGTCCAGAATCTGGGAAGCTCTTCCTAAAGTCATCCATGCTTCTTCGTCACCACCCATTCCATGAAGCAGGTATAAAACAGGATATTTTTCTTTAGAAGTTTCGTAACCTGGGGGCGTGTAAACTGTCAATCTTCGGTCTTCTTTCAGTCCTTTTGAAGTATACCATCTTTTGGAAACAGTGCCGTGCGGAACGTTCTGAACTTTGTAATTGGCAGACTGAGCGCCATCAACCAAAAACATACTCATCACCGAAGAAACATCCCGAACCTGATAAGAATTATTCGGGTCATTAGCTTTCACACCATCAACAATAAATGAATAGGTATAAATATCCGGAATAAAATCACTTTTAGAAAAAGACCAGATTCCGCTGGCATCTTTTTTAAGCTCTGCAGTTCCTGCTTCCCAGCCTTGTCCGGGCATCCAGTTTCCTTGAAGCTTTACACTGCTAGCATTAGGAGCCAAAAGCCGGAAAGTCACAGTTTTACCGTTGATCTCAGGGGAAACAATCTCTTTCTTCCCGCTGAAATCAAGGTTTTCCTGAGCATTCATCATCAATGTGCAAAACATTAATGAGAATAT
>DAMDNI010000163.1:0-6975 GCA_032083825.1 Bergeyella sp.
GTTTGTGCTGAATGGCATAATCAATTGCTCTGCGGATTTTCTCTCCCATTACAGAGCCTAAAGATCCACCAATGAATGCAAAATCCATACAGGAAATTACCATTTCCGTTCCGTTTACCTTTCCGGTTGCATTACGGATGGAATCGGTAAGCCTGGTTTTTGATTTTACTTCTTTCAGACGTTCTGTGTAAGCTTTTGTATCTTTAAATTTCAGGACATCAACACTTTCTACGTCTGCATTAAGCTCATGATAATGGTTGTCATCAAAAAGCATTGCGAAATATTCGTTGCTTCCCACTCTCACATGGAAATCATCTTCCGGCGATACGAAATTATTTTTTTTCAGCTCGTCGTGCTCCACAATTTTTCCAGACGGAGTCTGATGCCATAATCCTTTTGGAACATCTTTCTTCTCATCTGTGGTCGTGGTAATATTCTTTGTCTTTCTTTTAAACCATTCAAATGCCATTTTGTAAGTATTAATGTTTGTAAAAATGTATTAATGTAAAAGTAATAATACATTTACATTAATACAAGTGTACAAATATATTACAAAGTATTCACATTATTAAGGTCTTCAAATGCTTTTACTAATCTTGCAATAAAAGTATCTTCGCCTTTTCTTACCCAAACTCTAGGATCATAGAATTTTTTGTTTGGTTTTTCCGCACCTTCAGGATTTCCGATCTGGCTTCTCAAATACTCAATATTGTTGACCATATAATCTCTGATTCCTTCTGTATAAGCAAACTGAAGGTCTGTATCAATATTCATTTTAATAGCTCCGTAGCTGATTGCCTCACGAATTTCTTCCACTGTTGAACCAGAACCTCCATGGAATACAAAATTTACAGGTTTTTCGCCTGTTCCGAATTTTTCCTGAACATATTTCTGAGAATTATCAAGAATCTTAGGGGTAAGAACTACGTTTCCTGGTTTGTAAACTCCGTGAACATTTCCGAAAGCGGCTGCTATTGTAAAGTTTGGAGAAATTGCTTTTAATCTTTCATATGTGTACGCAACATCTTCAGGCTGTGTATATAATTTGGAATCGTCAACTCCGGAATTGTCTACACCATCTTCCTCACCACCTGTAACACCAATTTCAACTTCAAGAGTCATATCCATTTTTGCCATTCTCTCAAAATATTGTGTAGAAATATCAAGGTTTTCTTCCAAAGGCTCTTCAGAAAGATCCAGCATGTGTGAAGAATATAATGATTTTCCTGTTTGTCTGAAATGCTCTTCGTTAGCAAAAATTAAACCGTCAGCCCAAGGAAGCAGTTTTTTTGCGCAGTGGTCTGTGTGTAAAATCACAGTTGCTCCGTAAGCTTCCGCTAAAGTGTGAATATGTTTTGCTCCTGCAACGGCTCCTAAAATGGATGCTTTCTGCCCTTCGTTGCTTAATCCTTTCCCGGCATTAAAAGCAGCTCCACCATTGGAAAACTGAATAATAATCGGAGCATTAAGCTTTACAGCTGTTTCCATGGCTGCATTTACATTGCTGGATCCGATTACATTAACTGCCGGAAGTGCAAATTTGTTTTCTTTTGCATGTTGAAAAATCTCTGTAACCAGATTACCTGTGGCAACACCTGCCGGAAATATTCTACTCATAGTATGAATTGTTTATTATAAAATTTAATTTTTAGGGTATGTAAAGTTACGAAATTTTATAAAATTGAGGAGAATATGATAAATTTCATTTCCCTTCACCGGATAAAGAAAAAAGGTTATAGGAGTGTCTGCAATCAGTTTCTTTTATCTTTTCCCCAAAGTAATTTCTGACGGATCGTTTCAAAAAAACTGATGTTTGAAGGCTGTACAAGAAGTATTTTAAATTTGGCCTTCCTGATGACAATTTCTACATTCGTATCAATATGAATGAGCCTGGAATCCAGAGAAAGAGAATATTGCGGAACCCGGCTGTCAACTTTCAGGCGTACTTCTACATCATCGTTTACAATAAGAGGCCTCACATTCAGATTATGCGGAGCAATAGGAGTAATAACGAAATTTTCGTTTTTCGGAGAAATAATCGGGCCTCCGCAGCTTAAGGAATATGCTGTCGAACCTGTAGGAGTAGAAATAATGACTCCATCTCCCCAAAAAACATTTAGAAATTCACCATCGATAAAAGAATCTACAGTGATCATAGAAGTCGTTTCTTTTCGGGAAACCGTTACATCATTCAGTGCATAAGGGAAAAATAAACCTTTGCTGGGAGAAACCAGCTCAATAACGGAACGCCTGCTTAATGAATATTCTCCACGCAGAATCTCATCCAACTCCAAAAAAATCTCTTCTTTTGTAAAACTTGCGAGGAATCCTAATCTTCCGGTATTGACACCAACTACAGGAATTTCTGTATCCTGAATGAATAAAAGCGAATTCACAATTGTCCCGTCTCCTCCGAAAGTGAAGAATAATTCGACTTTTTTGTTTTTGAGGTCTTCTTTATTTGAAAAAGTTTCAAAATCCTTGGAAAACTGCATCGACTCTGCTGTTCCTGAAAACAAAACCGCTTTTACACCTCTTTTATCAAGCTCGCTGATAAATTTACTGAGGTAAAGAAAAGTATCAAGATCCTTTTTCTGAGTGTAAATCGCTGCTTTCATAGATCTAAATTTCCAAAAATTTCTGAAAAAAACCAAAGCGGTCTTTCATCATATCTTCTTTTTCGTCATTATAATATTTGTGAACAACCGTATATCCGTAACGTTCAAAAGTTTCGTCAATGGAACTTAGGTTATCATTACTGATTTTTAGAGCAATATGAACGGAATCTTCCTGAACAGAACTCACAAAACATCCATAGATTTTTGCATTGTTGCTCTCTACAATCTGCGTGATCTCGGTGAATGAGTAATGGTGAGAATTGGTCTGCACAATCATCATTGCGCCATTTTCTGAAAAAAGCGGATATTTTGAAAATTCATTGAAAATATCGTCGCAAGAAAGATATCCAACGTATTTCTCTTCCTTATTAATAACAGGAACAACATTAGAATTGAAAATATGAAAAAGCTTAATCGAATCCAGAAGATTGCCATCATCCAGAATCGCAAACTTTTCAAAATGTATTTCAAGCGTTTCGAGCTTCCCTTCAGGGCTGTCTTCTAAAAAAGCCTGGCTTACAGCTCCGAGAAAAATCCCTTTATTTTTGATGAATACATGAGAATAGCCAAACTCCTTTGCCATCTCGTTCGCTTCCTCTATAGAGTCCGAACAATTGAACGCAGGATAATCTTTAGAAATGTATTCTTTTATAAACATTGTGCTAATTTAGGAAAATAAAAAAAAACTGGGTATGAAAAGAAATTTAATTTTTCTTTAAAATCTTTTGGTTTTAATAAAATTTTAATTATCTTTGTCGCCTTTCATTTTTACTTTTTATTAGATTTATTTCAAACTGCAAGGCTCCAAAGCTATTGCAGTTTTTTGTTTTTACTCCTTAGAAATATCAGCCCGGCGATAATGACTGCCCCGCCCAAAAGCTGCTGTATATTCAGAGTTTCTCCGTATAAAATCCCCCAAGCTAGAGCAACAATGGGCATTAATAAAGTTACAGTAGATGCAAAAAGCGGTGTGGAAATATTTAGGAGACGATAATTAAGCATCATGGCCAAACCTGTTCCGAAAACTGAAAGCAGACTGACGTAACCCAAACCGATCCACTTTTCCTGAGAAAAATCAAAATCATGAAAAAATCCGGCAAACGACAAGGCTATCAAAGAAGGAAAGATCAAAACAACTCCAAATACATAAGCCGACAAAATCATTGCAGGAATATCGCTGAGTTTTTTCTTAACAGTAGTTGTACTTATTGCATATAAAAGTGTTGCCAGCAAAAGCAATAAAATAGGTATCATTTTAAAACCGCCGCTTCCGCCTGAGCCAAATGCAAGAATACACGCACCAATGAAACTGATAGAAACTCCCGTAACCTGTCTTTTTGTTGCTTCAAATTTCCAGACTAAAGCTCCCACAATAATCACAAAAATAGGCATCATGGAATTAATAATCCCTGCAATAATACTGCTGATCTGTGTTTCTGCAATGGGAAATAAAAACATTGGAATGAAATTTCCCGTAAAAGCAGCAAGAATAAGCCATTTAATTCGATTTCTGGGAAACTTTTTTATATTAGCAATGGCGACAGGCAGCAAAATAATACCCGCAATCAACACGCGCAAACCTCCGACTTCATAAGGATTGTAATGCTCCAGCGATTTTTTGATAAGGATAAATGAGGATCCCCAAATTACAGAGAGGAGAATCAGCAAAAGCCATTTTTCTTTTTCAGGATTCATTCTTCTTTTTTAAAGTTTTTAAAAACTGGTCTGCAGAAATCATTTCCGCTCCAAGGCTCTCCAAATGTTCTGAATGCACCTGACAATCTATAAATTCATATTTATTTTTGTTTTCCAACACAAAATTTATAAATCCAGCTTTTGAAGCATTGCTTACTTTTGAAAACATGCTTTCTCCGCAAAATATTCTTCCGGCTTCCACTCCGTAAAATCCGCCGACCAAAATATCATTTTCCCAGACTTCGTAGCTGGAAGCTTTTCCTGATTGATGGAGAATGACAAAACTTTCCGTCAGTTCATCCGAAATCCATGTTCCGTCTTGTCCATTGCGTTCAATTTTTCTGCAATTTTCCATGACTTCTCGAAAGCATTTATTTTTAGTAAATGAAAATTGATTGGTGCTCAAAACTTTCTTCATTGATTTGGAAATTTTTAATTTTTCAGGAAAAAGCACAAAGCGCGGATCGGGAAACCACCAAAGAATTTCTTCACTCGGATTAAACCATGGGAAAATCCCGTTCTGATAAGCAAACCATATCCTTTCCGGCGAAAGATCTCCGCCAAAAGCGATCACTCCGTCATTTCCTCTGTAAAATTCAGGATCAGGGAAAGAAATTTCATTTGGATCAAGCTTAATCATTTCAAAAAAAATCCCACTTTATGAAAGAAGCGGGATTGGGTATTTTAGATTTTAATCCGATTAAAAAGGCAAATCATCATCTTCGTCCTCAGCAAAAGGATTTCCGCTTTGTACCGGAGCTGATTGCGCTGAAGCCGGGCCTGCAGAAGTAGGTTCGCTGGAAGCATTATCAAAAACTTTTTCTACTCTCCAGCCCGTGATGGAATTGAAATATTTTACTTCACCTTGCGGGCTCGTCCATTCTCTTCCTCTGATGTTGATTCCTATTTTCACATTTTCACCTTCGGAAATATTATCAAGTAAACTAATTTTATCTGACAAAAATTCAATATTAATAGGCTGTGGATACTGCTCTTGTGTAAGAAGCACCAATTCTCTTTTCTGAAACCCGCTCGCAAATGTCTGAATTTCAGATATTTTTTTTACTGTTCCTTGTAATTCCATTTCGTTTCTAAATTAAGTTTGTAAAAATAGGAAAACGAAAATTAAAAATCACTTCCGGGAAAGAAAAAATTTTTAAAAATAATTTGTTTGATACAGGAAAAATACTTTATATTTGCACTCACAAAAGAAAAGAAGTTCTTTGTTACTGCGGATGTGGTGTAATTGGTAGCCACGCCAGACTTAGGATCTGGTGCCGTGAGGCGTGGGGGTTCGAGTCCCTTCATCCGCACTTATTAAAAATTTCTAAATGAGTCATTTAGAAATTTTTTTTTCTGCGAAAATAGCTCAGCTGGTAGAGCACAACCTTGCCAAGGTTGGGGTCGCGGGTTCGAGTCCCGTTTTTCGCTCAAAGTTCTACTTTGCCCTGGTGGTGGAATTGGTAGACACGCAGGACTTAAAATCCTGTGTCCGCAAGGACGTACGGGTTCAAGTCCCGTCTGGGGTACATAGCGGGAGTTAGTTGAAAAACTATCTCCCGTTTCTTTTTTAAATCTCTTAAAACCCTTATTATATCTACAAATTAAGAGTATTGTTTCATTGAAAGGAAGGGTTCGGAATTTATTTTTGTCAAAAATTAATTTTTCTGTAAAGTACGAACCGATTAGTTTTACTTTCGTTTCTACTGGAGCATTTTCATAATAAAAATCAAGATTTTTCAAAAGAGACAATCCGAAGCTGATATACTTTTCTAAATCATCTTGAATATTCCCATACAAAGCCTTTTCGGACTTAATTGTTATTAATTCCTCCTTCTTTTTTTGCATCAATTTTTCATAAAATATCTCCTCAATTTTGCCTAGTGAAAATTTTTCAACTAACATTAGTTGTTCATTTTCAATATTACTTATTTTAGAATCAATTGTTTTGAGCAATTGTCTTTTTTCTGATATAGTTTCCTGATAGTTATCAATTAAGATTTTTTCAAATAGTTCTACGACCTCTTCACTTGGTTTGATTTCTTTCAGGATTTTTATCAATTGCTTATGTACTATTTCGGGCTTATAGCTTTGTCCTGAACAGTTTTTTTTGCATTTGTAATAATCATACCATCGTGTTGTCTTTTTTGATTTTCCATTGTTAGATGAGCTTCCATACATAGGACTACCACAGCAGGGGCAAACCATTAATGCACTTAGGGGAAATTCAGAATTTTTTGGTCTGATTTTTTTTATCATCCTGTTTCTTCCTTCTTTAAGCTCTTGAGCTTTATAATAAAGCTCTTCGGAAATAATTGGAGAGTGAAGTCCTTTGATTAAAGTAAATGGAGCAATATTATGTTTTTTCAGGTCTATAAATCCAGCATAAAGAATATTTTCTAAAATAATTCCTATTGAAGTTTTAGATAAATTTAAACCGAGTGATTTGTATTTTTTTACTAAATCTATTTGTGAATAAAGACCTGTTACATAGTCCTCAAACAATTTTTTTATTAGTGGTGCTTTTTCGTTTGGCTGTATTCCCTTTTTCCCATCATCTAATTTTGTTCTCTCATAGCCTTGTGGTGGAGTTTTTATATATCGCCCCGATTTCATTGCTTTTTTCTCTCCAAGACGTGTTCGTTCAATTATGGTCAATCTT
>DAMDNI010000164.1:0-6960 GCA_032083825.1 Bergeyella sp.
ATTAATAAAGATATTTTTTACGGATCCTATCCCAGCTTTAAATATTCCAACGAAGTCTTGATGGAAAACCAGCTGGATAACAGGCTTGCCATTCCTGTCGGAGCAAATGTGGATCATGCAACTGTAATGATGCCAAAACCCGGAACCGGAATCATCAGCCGCGAAGAAGATATTTTTAATAAAAAAGAAATTTACGTTACGGGAATATTCCCCGGAAACGGGCAATTGGACAACACCATTATTTCTCCCCTTGAACTTCTGCAGGAGCTTCTTACGCTTCCTAAAAATTCTGCTTATGAAATTGTCATTAAACTAAAAAAACCTGACAATGCCGATGCTGTAAAAGAAAACCTGATGAACCAGCTTGGAAGCAAATATATAGTTACGACCAAATCGGAAGAGAATGCAGCTTTCTGGAAGATGATCAATACAGAAAAGATCTTTATTTATTTAATTTTTGGTCTTGTTATTTTCATTACCACTTTTAATCTTGCAGGGGCAATCATTATACTTCAATTGGATAAGAGGGATCAGGCAAAAGCTCTTATATCTCTCGGGCTTCCCATGGCTCAGCTTCGGAATGTCTATTTTTACACTGGTCTTCTCATCGTTTTATTTGGAATTATAAGCGGAATTATCATCGGCAGCATACTGTGTCTTTTCCAATGGTACACAGGATTTTTTGCAGCAGCTCCTAATCTTCCTTTTCCGGTTAACATCAATTTTAAAAATTATTTAATCGTCTCATCGACAGCTGCTTTCTTCGGAATTATTGTTTCCTGGGCTTTTTCAAAACTTAACAAAAATTATATTCAAAAATAATTTTGTAAGTCTATTTTTTTTATACCTTTATCGCCCAAATTTTTAACTTTTCTCAATGAAAAACTCTTTCTATTTTTTTATTGCTGCTTTCATGGCAAACCTTATGAATGCTCAGATTCCGGCTAACTATTATAACGGAACAAGCGGGCTTAAAGGTGCCGCCCTGAAAACAACATTAAGTTCAATCATTACTAGCGGAGCTGTAGATAACGGATATGGTGGTTTATGGACAGCATATGCAACCACAGACCGCGATTATTTTTTCGAAGATGATGGTACTATTTTAGACATGTACACTGAAAAGCCTGATGAGGCTGATGCTGATAATTTCACATATTCTACAGATCAATGCGGGCAATATAGCGTTGAAGGTGATTGCTACAACAGAGAACATGTCGTTCCTCAATCCTTGTTCAATGAAGCTTCTCCTATGAAAAATGATGTTAATTTTATCCGTGCTACTGATGGTAAAGTAAATGGTATGAGAAACAACTATCCTTTCGGAGTTGTCACAAATCCTAGTTATACTAGTAAAAACGGAGGAAAATTAGGCTCCAATACGACTTCCGGATACTCTGGAACTGTATTCGAACCTATTGATACTTTTAAAGGTGATATTGCAAGAATGATTTTCTATTTTGTAACAAGATATGAAAGCAGATTATCCGGTTTTTCTACAGGTGATATGCTTGGAGGTTCTGCATTTCCTGGTTTACAGACTTGGGAACTGAATGTATTATTGGCATGGCATAATGCAGATCCTGTTTCCATTGAGGAAACTGCGAGAAATAACGCTGCATACGTTGTTCAGAAAAACAGAAACCCTTTCATTGATCATCCTGAATATGTTGATCTTATTTGGGGAACATCAGTTTCAGACACGCAAGCGCCAACTGCTCCTTCTAATTTAGGAGTTACAAGCATAAAAACAAATGCTGTTTCTTTAGCATGGACAGCCTCAACTGACAATGCTAAAGTTTTCGAATACGATATTTATGTTGACGGAGCTTTGAAAACAACCGTAAAAAAAAATAAAGGGATTGTATATAATCTCTCCCCAAACCAAAATTATTCTTTTTATGTGATTGCAAGAGATATTGCCGGGAATTCTTCAACAGCAAGCAGTACTTTACAAGCGCAAACTTTAGCCATAAGCACTGATACAGGCGCAAGTTGCGGATATGTGAATTTTGACAGCTTTACAATCAATACCACATCTGCAAATTATTCAACAAGAACAATATCCAGCAATGGAATCAACTGGACATCAACTTTATCAAGAGTAGACCAGCTTATTAATAATGATCCTGCAATCTGTCTCAAAAAAGGAGTTCTTTCGGCTACCGTTCCAAATGGTGTCAGCTCATTTACAATAACAACACAATCCAAATTTGGAAACGCAATCGGAACCTCAGGAAATTATGTCTTGAAAGTGAATGGTACAGTTAAAGGAATCATCCCTTATTCTAATGTTGCCACAACTACGACGATTTCTGATATTAATGTTGCAGGAAGTGCAAACATTTCTCTTGAAGAACAGAATTCTTCTTCAACAAACAGAGTTGCATTCAATAATTTATCTTGGACATGCTACAACTTATTAGCAGTAAATGAAGCAGACGGAACAAAAAAATTAGAAGTCTATCCTAACCCTGTTAAAAATAAAGAGCTTTATATCAGTGGAATTAGTAATAATGAAGAAGTGAAGATCTACAATGTGAATGGCCAGCTTGTTCAGTCTTTATCGAATGTGAAAGACAAGCAGAAAATTACAGTTTCAAGACTTTCTAAAGGAGTTTACATCCTGAAAACAAAAGATCAGTCAACGAAGATCATTATTGAATAATGAATTTTCTTAAATAAATTTAAAAATGCGGTCAATAAGATTTGACCGCATTTTTTTATGATTTCTGCTTTACATTTCCTAATATGTCAGGAAAATAAAGATCGGATAAATGTTCGAACTCATCCCCTCTCATAAACATGGACGCATCCACTTCTTCATAAGAATTCCTTCCGGCCGCTGCAATCAGCTCATTACAAGTATGAAGTGTATTTTTATGAAAATGATATACCCTTTCACTTTTATCGGTTACATCAAGCCCTTTAATAAGCATTTTGTCCTGAGTAGCGACTCCAGTCGGACATTTATTATTATTGCATCTCAACGCCTGAATGCAGCCTAAGGCAAACATAAATCCTCTTGCATTATTACACATATCAGCTCCCATTGCAACAGCCCGCAAAATATCTAATGAGGTCAGTACTTTTCCGGAAGCAATTACCCTTAATTTTTCCCGGATTTTATAATTTCTCAAAGTTCGATTTACGTAAATAAGTGCGGGCTCCAAAGGCATTCCTACTCCATCAGAAAATTCTGGCGGAGCTGCACCTGTTCCGCCTTCTGCACCATCAACTGTAATAAAATCAGGGTAAATCTCCAAACCATTCATCTTTTCACAAATCTCTTCAAATTCTTTTGTATCGCCTATACAGAGCTTAAAACCGACCGGTTTACCTTCAGAAAGCTCACGAAGCTGCTGTACAAATCTTAGCAATCCTTCAGCATCAGAAAATGCAGAATGCGATGGTGGCGAGATAATTGTCATTCCAGGTTTTACGTGACGGATTGCTGCAATTTCCGGTGTATTCTTCACTCCGGGCAAAACTCCGCCATGTCCAGGTTTTGCTCCCTGTGAAAGCTTAATTTCCACCATTTTGACATTCGGAAGATTCGCATATTTTTTAAATAATTCAGGATTAAATTTTCCCTCATCATCACGGCAGCCAAAATATCCGGTTCCGATTTGCCAGCAGATATCTCCGCCTTGAAGATGATGCGGAGAAATTCCGCCTTCGCCGGTATTGTGATAGAAATTCCCTTTTTTTGCCCCTCGGTTTAATGAAATCTGCGCGCGGTCGCTCAAAGAGCCAAAACTCATTGCAGAAATATTGAATAATGAAGCATGGTAAGGCTGTTTACACTGCTCACCTCCAACCCAAACTCTTGGCAATTTTTCATTGGGAGATTTTGCGTAAATAGAGTGTTTAATTCCTTCATATTTGCGATGATTGACTTCCAGTTGAGTTCCGAACGGAACTGTATCACTTAGGTTTTTCGCACGGCGATAAGCTGCTGAACGCTGGTTTCTCGGAAATGGCTTGCCATCGGTTTCTCTTTCAATGAAATATTGCTGCATTTCGGGTGATATATTTTCAAAAAAGTATCTGAAGTAACCCAAAACCGGAAAATTTCTTAAAATCGCATGTTTGCTCTGAAAGGTATTGTATAAGCCTAGACTATAAATAAATGTAAGAAGCATAGGGATCCAGAAATAGGTTTTAAGCCAGAAGGCTACAGCCCATGTTATGATGAGGAGAACAACTCCCCAAAATATAAATTGGTTTCTCATAATTTGTAATATTTCCTTAGAACCAAATGTATCAAATATTTTTCTAAATAAATTTTCAAAAAACTTAAAGTTATTTATAAAAAAACCGCTTCAGAAACTGAAACGGCTTTGATTTAATTATAATTCTGAAATTATTTATTCCAGGTTACTTTTGCAGTTTTTACTTCTTCAGAGCTTGTTCCGATCATAATATTGAATTCTCCTGCTTCCCAGTCGAATTTAAGATTATTATCATAGAATTTAAGGTCTTCCGGAGAGATATTGAACGTTACTTTTTTGCTTTCTCCTTTTTTAAGGAAAACTTTTTGGAAGCCTTTCAGTTCTTTTACAGGTCTTGTGATTGAACCAACTAAATCCCTGATGTATAACTGAACCACTTCTGCACCATCATAATTCCCGTTATTGGTAACAGTAACGGAAGCCTGAATGGTCTGATTTCCTTTTGGACTTGCATTAGAAACTGAAATATCAGAATATCCGAATTTTGTATAGCTCAGTCCGTAACCGAAAGGATAAAGCGGGGTATTACACTCATCCATATAATTGGAACGGAATCTTTCATATTCGCATTTATCTAATTTTTCAGCATTTAAAGGTCTTCCTGTATTTTTATGATTGTAGTAAATCGGAACCTGACCAACATTTCTAGGGAATGTCATCGGAAGTTTTCCGGAAGGATTTACTTTTCCAAATAATACATCTGAAATAGAATTGCCTGCTTCAGAACCCGGGAACCAAACATTTAGGATAGCATTCGGGACCTCTTTTATATTAGACAAATCCAAAGGTCTTCCGGCAAATAATACCACAACGATTGGTTTTCCTGTTTTTTTGAGTTCATTCAATAAATCAACCTGAGATTGTGGGATATCAATTCTTGTTCTGGAAGAAGATTCACCCGACATTTCAGCAGATTCGCCAATGGCAAGAACGACTACGTCAGACTTGCTGGCAACATTTACTGCTTCTTTCAGCAATTCTTCTTTGCTTCTTTTATCTCTATCTGTAACTTTTCCGTGAGCAGCGTAAATGTTTTCAAGTTTTTCGCTGTAATCAATATTTGCACCTTTTGCAGAAACGAATTTAACTTCTTTCCCGAAATTATCCTGTAAGCCTTTCACAAGCGAAATAGATTGATCGTGTTTCGCAGCAACGCTCCAAGTTCCGGTCATGTTGATCGCATTGTTTACCAATGGGCCTATCACTGCTACGGTTCCTGATTTTTTTAATGGAAGAATATTATTATCGTTTTTCAATAAAACCATAGATTGTGCAGCAACAGATCTTGCAACATTTCTGTTTTCCTGGCTGAAAACTTCTTTTGCAGCCAATTTTGCATCTCCGTATTTGTAAGGATCATCAAACAATCCGAGGTCATATTTTGCTTCAAGAATCAAACGTGCAGCCCTGTCGATTTCGGCCTGAGTTACTTTTCCTTCCTGCAGAGATTTTTTCAATGTGGTAAGAAAACCTTCTCCTACCATATCCATATCAATTCCGGCTTTAAGCGCTAAAGCAGAAACCTGCTGTAAATCTCCCATTCCGTGATCTACCATTTCGTTGATTCCTGTGTAATCTGTTACGACAAATCCGCCGAAATTCCATTTATCTCTAAGAACGTCCGTCATCAGCCATTTGTTTCCTGTTGCAGGAATCCCGTCAACTTCATTGAAAGAAGCCATTACAGAGCCAACTCCGGCATCAACTGCCGCCTTGTATGGAGGGAAATATTCATTAAACATTCTTACATGGCTCATATCTACGGTATTGTAATCTCTACCGGCTTCAGGAGCTCCATATAAAGCAAAATGTTTTACGCAGGCAAGAATTGTATTTTTATCAGCCAAGCTTTTTCCCTGATAACCGTATACCATAGCTTTTGCAACCTCACTGCCTAAATACGGATCTTCTCCGGAACCTTCGGAAACTCTTCCCCATCTTGGTTCTCTGGAAATGTCTACCATTGGTGAAAATGTCCAGCTGATTCCGTCAACCGCAGCTTCTTTTGCTGCAACCTGCGCAGATTTCTGAACCAAATCCATATCAAAGGATGCTGCTAATCCTAAAGGAATCGGAAAAGTAGTTTCGTAACCATGAATCACATCCATCCCAAAAATCATAGGAATTTTCAGACGGCTTTTTTCAACTGCTACTTTTTGGACTGCTTTAATTTTTTCTGCTCCTTTTATATTGAAAAGACCACCGACTAAACCCTGTTCGATTTTTTGACCAATATTAGAGTTTTGTGCTTGTCCTGTTGTGAAATCTCCTGCACCGGGCAAATTCAGCTGCCCGATTTTTTCATCAAGCGTCATTTTTGCCAGAAGATTATCAACAAAGGCTTTTTTCTTTGTTTTATATTCTGTTGTCTGATAGCTTTGTACCGGTTTCCATACCAATTCCTGTGCGGAAAATACCGATGACAAAATTACTGAGGCTATTAAAACGATCTTCTTCATCTTAATTTTATTAGGTTAAACTTTTAGGATTAATTATATTTTTTCAAAAGGTTGTAAAGGTTTTATGGTTTCCTGAAAGAAAGCATCCATTCATACAGTTTAGGGTTTGAATAAGTTGAATCCCAGGAATTGTGATTGTCATTCGGAAAAATGATCAGCTCTGCTTTCGGATTGATAGGGTGAAGTTTTTGGTAAAAATTAAAAGCATTTTCGGGTAATACTACATCATCCATTCCGCCGTGGAAAATCTTAATATTCATATTTTT
>DAMDNI010000165.1:0-6870 GCA_032083825.1 Bergeyella sp.
CGATACCTTTATAACGGATTCTTTTATATTTTCCGCAGGCACATTCGTAATCTTTGATAGGTCCGAAGATTTTTTCACAGAACAGCCCGTCTCTTTCAGGTTTATGAGTTCTGTAGTTAATGGTTTCAGGTTTTAAAACCTCACCTCTTGAATCCTGAAGAATGGATTCCGGTGATGCTAACCCGATTGAGATTTTAGTAAATCTGCTTGATTTATTTTTATTTGACATTGTTTTATTTTTAGATTAAAAGATTAAGAGATTTGAGATGTGAGACTTTTTTAGTCTCTTTTCTCGTGTCTTAAAGTCTCCTGTCAATTATTCTTCAAGTCTTACGTCTAATCCAAGACCTTGCAACTCATGAAGCAATACGTTGAAAGATTCCGGAATACCTGGTTCAGGCATTGCTTCACCTTTTGCAATCGCTTCGTAAGTTTTTGCTCTACCAATCACGTCATCCGACTTCACAGTCAGAATTTCTCTCAGGATGTTGGATGCTCCGAATGCTTCAAGAGCCCAAACCTCCATTTCTCCGAAACGCTGTCCACCAAATTGCGCTTTACCACCCAAAGGCTGCTGCGTAATCAATGAATATGGACCGATAGAACGTGCGTGCATCTTATCATCAACCATGTGTCCCAGTTTCAGCATATAAATAACTCCAACGGTTGCAGGCTGTGAAAATCTTTCTCCGGTTCCGCCATCGTAAAGGTGGGTATTTCCGAATTTCGGAAGACCTGCTTTATCGGTGTAATCAGTGATCTGCTCAAGGCTTGCGCCATCGAAAATCGGAGTTGCAAACTTCATTCCTAGTTTTTGACCAGCCCATCCAAGAACCGTTTCATAAATCTGACCGATATTCATACGGGAAGGTACACCAAGTGGATTCAGTACAATATCCACAGGAGTTCCGTCTTCAAGGAAAGGCATATCTTCTTCGCGAACGATTCTGGAAACAATCCCTTTGTTACCGTGACGACCTGCCATTTTATCTCCTACATTCAGCTTACGTTTTTTAGCAATGTATACTTTTGCAAGCTTCATAATACCTGCAGGAAGCTCGTCACCGATGGAAACTGCAAATTTTTCACGGTTTTTGATACCTGCCAAGTCGTTGTATTTGATCTTATAATTGTGAATCAACTGTTTGATCAAATCATTTTTATCATTATCAACAGTCCAGTCTGAACCACTGATGTTTACATAATCTTCAACAGACTGAAGAAGTTTTAATGTGAATTTAGAACCTTTGCTGATGACTTCTTCTTCAAGGTCATTCATTACACCTTGTGAAGTTTTACCATTTACTAAAGTGTTCAGCTTTTCAATTAAAGTATTGCGAAGATCATCGAATTTTGCTTTATAGTTGTTTTCAATTTCTTCAAGCTTCAATTTTTCTTCCGCTCTTTTCTTTTTGTCTTTAATGTTTCTTGAGAAAAGCTTTTTGTCGATCACAACTCCTCTTAACGAAGAATCTGCTTTCAATGATGCATCTTTTACATCACCGGCTTTGTCACCGAAAATCGCTCTAAGAAGTTTTTCTTCCGGAGTTGGATCAGATTCTCCTTTTGGAGTGATCTTACCAATCATAATGTCGCCAGGTTTCACTTCAGCACCAATACGGATCATACCGTTTTCATCAAGATCTTTGGTTGCTTCTTCAGAAACGTTTGGAATATCTGCTGTCAATTCTTCCATACCTAATTTGGTATCACGAACTTCCAATGAATATTCATCTACGTGAATTGAAGTAAACCAGTCTTCACGCACTACTTTTTCGTTGATTACGATTGCATCTTCGAAGTTGTATCCTTTCCAAGGCATGAACGCTACCACAAGGTTTCTACCAAGAGCTAATTCTCCGTTTTCAGTTGCATATCCTTCACAAAGAACCTGCCCTTTTTCTACTGTGTCGCCTACTCTGACGATCGGCTTCAAGGTAATGGTTGTACTTTGGTTGGTTTTTCTGAATTTCGGAAGCTTATAGGTTTTAACACCGGTATCAAAAGAAACTAAATCTTCGTCTTCGCTTCTTTCGTATTTAATGGTAATTTTAGAAGCATCTACATATTCAACTGTTCCTCTTCCTTCTGCATTAATCAAAATTCTGGAATCAGCGGCAACTTGTTTTTCAAGACCGGTTCCTACAATAGGAGCCTGAGCTTTTAACAACGGAACAGCCTGACGCATCATGTTGGATCCCATCAAAGCACGGTTTGCATCATCATGTTCCAAGAAAGGAATCAATGAAGCGGAAATACCGGAAATCTGGTTTGGCGCAACATCAATCAAATCAACCTGATTTGGCTCAACAACAGGATAATCACCGTCAAGACGAGCAATTACTCTGTCTGTTGCAATTGTTCCGTCATCGTTCATTTCAACGTTTGCCTGAGCGATTACTTTATATTCTTCATCCTCTGCATTTAGGTAAATCGGATCTGAATTCAAATCAATTTTACCATTAACCGCTTTTCTATAAGGAGTTTCAATGAAACCAAGCGTATTGATTTTTGCATAAATCCCTAAAGAAGAAATCAAACCGATGTTTGGCCCTTCCGGAGTTTCAATCGGACAAATTCTTCCGTAGTGTGTATGGTGAACGTCACGAACCTCGAAACCTGCTCTTTCTCTTGATAAACCTCCAGGCCCTAGTGCAGAAAGTCTACGCTTGTGCGTGATTTCTGATAAAGGGTTGGTTTGATCCATAAACTGAGAAAGCTGGTTGGTTCCGAAGAATGAATTGATAACTGATGTTAAAGTTTTCGCATTCACCAAATCTACCGGAGTAAAGATTTCGTTATCACGAACGTTCATTCTTTCACGGATGGTTCTTGCAATTCTTGAAAGACCTACACCAAATTGTCCTGCCAATTGCTCACCAACAGTTTTAATTCTTCTGTTTGATAAGTGGTCGATATCGTCAACTTCTGTTTTAGAGTTTGCCAATTCGATCAAATGTCTTACGATCGCAATAATATCTTCTTTTGTAAGAACCTGAAGATCTTCTGAAATATTAAGATTCAGTTTTTTGTTCAATCTGTAACGCCCTACTTCACCAAGAGAATATCTTTGCTCGGAGAAGAATAATTTTTCAATAATTCCTCTTGCCGTTTCTTCATCTGGCGGATCTGCATTTCTTAACTGACGATAGATATATTCTACCGCTTCTTTTTCAGAATTGGTTGGATCTTTCTGTAATGTATTCTGGATGATAGAGAATTCGTTTGAATTTTCTTTGTGAATCAGGATAGATTTCACACCGGCATCCAAGATCATGTCAATGTGTTCTTTCTCAAGAACAGTTTCTCTGTCAAGGATGATTTCATTTCTTTCAATAGAAACTACTTCACCTGTATCTTCGTCTACGAAATCTTCGAACCAAGTGTTCAAAACTCTCGCGGCCAAAGTTCTTCCTTCTACTTTTTTCAATGCTGCTTTTGAAACTTTTACTTCTTCCGCAAGATCGAAAATCTGAAGGATATCTTTATCGGATTCGTATCCGATTGCTCTTAATAGCGTTGTTAAAGGTAATTTTTTCTTACGGTCGATGTACGCATACATGACGTTGTTGATATCTGTTGTAAATTCCATCCAAGACCCTTTGAAAGGGATAATTCTGGAATAATACAATTTGGTACCATTTGCGTGATAAGTCTGTCCGAAGAAAACGCCCGGAGATCTGTGCAACTGTGTTACGATAACACGTTCTGCACCATTGATAATAAAAGATCCGCTTGGTGTCATGTAAGGAACCGGACCTAAATACACGTCTTGGATCACGGTCTGGAAATCTTCATGCTCAGGGTCCGTACAATACAGTTTTAATCTGGCTTTCAAAGGCACTGAATACGTCAGTCCTCTTTCCACACATTCGTCAAGGGTGTAACGTGGAGAATCTACTAAATAATCCAAAAATTCCAAAACAAACTGGTTTCTGGAATCAGTAATCGGGAAATTCTCCTGAAAAGTCTTATAAAGACCTTCGTTCTTTCTGTCGTCCGGCAAAGTATCCAACTGGAAAAAATCTTTGAACGACTCTAATTGTACGTCCAGGAAATCCGGTGTGATTACTTTCCCTTTCGCAGCTGAGAAATTAATTCTTTGATTTTCTTGAGCTTTTGCTTTTGTACTCATAAAATGTTTAGAAAAGGGTTAAAAAATATTTTGATTTTAAAAAATATCAGAGTTGATACAAGAATATAGAGAAAAGAAAAAAGACCACTTATTTTGGCGCTTAAGTCTTGAAAACGATGAGTTTTTGTCTTTGTTCTTTGTTCTTTGTTTCTCAAAATCTTCCCTAACTGCAACGCCGGTATATCTTTTCACGGAGTAGTGCAAAATATTTTTTGATTCTGGCATTTATAATCTTGCATACCTATAAAACACGAAATCTCTTTCAAAACATGAAAGAGTTGATATTCAATATTTTACTGGTTTACAAACAATTATTAGCGCCAAAAGTGGATGCAAATATACGACATTTAAAATTATTTGCCAAATTGTTTCTTTCTTAAACTTTTGCTAAAATTTAAAAAGAGATTTATAAAAAGTCTTTCCAATTAATGGATATCATTATTGGAAAGACTGTGTGCTACATGTATAAAATTATGGCTTCCAAAAAGACCAGACCGTTCCGTTGAAAACCGCCAATTGCTTGGAAACGGTATCATACACTAAAGTTCCTGGTTCTGGATTTATAATATTCAGATGCGGGCTTGCCACTTTTGGAAGAATCATAGCTTTGGTGGTTTCCTCCAAAACGAGAATTCCCGGAGTGTTTGTTCCGGTAGGCGGTACACCGATACTGGTTTTAGCGGAAGCAATATCGCTCAAAGAATTCTGCAAAGTTGTATTTACAGCTCCTGTTGTATTGAAATTCGGAGTTCCTTCTACCGTTAATGTTTCGTTTCTGGTAAGGTTGTACCAAGTTCCGTCTGCTCTTTTGTATTTTACAATTTTATCATTGGTATCAAAAACAATGGTTCCTTTTTCGGAGGATGTCATTGAAGATGCAGAATTGATCCACGGAATGACAATTCCTTTTCCGTATGGGGCAGTATAATTCCCGAATTCCAAAGAAACTGAAGAATTGGTAACATTATTTTTTCCTATTGCTACTTGAGCATTTGTGAAAACCGCAATAAAAAAGATTGCTGATAATATATAGTGTTTCATTTTGTTAAAATTTAAACCAGTAAAAAGTTATGGACAAGCCGGCGTGGAATAACAGTTCCAATACGTTCCGTTGTAAATTTTAAGACAGTTATTCGTAGAATCATAAACCATCATTCCTTCTACAAAATTAGCTACAGGAATTCCGACAGGGACTTCCGGTGTCGCAGGATTGCTGTCTGCATCTGTAAATGCAACTCTATTGACAACGAAACCTTTTGTTTTGGCTTCTAAAACTGTCCATGAACTTTGTCTTGCTAAAGGCCATTTGCTTGCATCTGAACTTGCTCTGTCTAAAGCAGTGATTCCGTGTACTGTAGGAATTTTCGTACTTGCATTTGTTACAGGTTTTTTATAGCAATAACAAGAATTTTGAGCTGCATTCTGTGAATTTCCTATTTGCTGACCATTACCTCCAGCCAGTAACGGAACTCCGTTAGAATCTACAGCTCCGGAAATGCTAGTATTAGTGTTCAATTGAGCGTAAGATATCGTTCCTGTTCCTTCTAATGCATCAGGGCAGGTATCTCCATCAGAATCTAAATCCAATTCGTTGGAAATACCATCACCATCAGGATCACAGAATGCTTTTTTGTAACCTGCACCATAACCTGTGATGTATGTTGGCCCGTCAACAGATTGTGTAACGGTTACTGTATTGGCTCCTGAAGAATACCACTCAATATTGTTAAATGAATTTCCGTTAATCGGAATAAGAGTATACAAATCGCTGTTAGCTGCTTTACTTCCCAAAATGGAGACTTTACCGGTAGGGCTGATAATTACTCTTACTAGAGGATGGGCTGTGCTTCCTGTCATGTTATAAACTTCAGGAATTCCGCCCTGCCCATATTTTGTACCATCTATAAATCCGATGGTTTGGGTATGATTAGCCTGGAAATCAATTTCGTTCACACTTAACTGCGTTCCATTAATTGTCATATTAAAGGAATTATCTAAAGTATAAATATCAAATATAAAACCTAAATCTGCTGCCGGAGCTGAGAAAGTCACCGGATTTCCGTTGGAAGTGAAGAAATTTCCTGAAATCACCGATTGGCTGCATTCGTTAACATCCAGAATTCCATCATTATCATCATCCAGATCAATATTATCCGGATATCCATCGTTATCAGAATCTTTACACTGGTTATTTATAGATGCATCTGCAGAATCTCCCACACCTTGCCCCTGATCATTTCCTAAATCAGCGGAACCGCCTGCATTTACAATATTCGGAATACCAACTGCATTTACACTTCCCGTGATTCTTTTATTGGTATCCAATTGTACTGGCAGAACAAATTCATCACCTTCAATTGCATCAGGACAGGTATCATTATCAGAATCATTATCTAAATAATCTGCAACTCCGTCTCCGTCTGTATCTTTTGAAAAAATAAAAGAAACACTGTCAGCATGCCCATAATCATGTATAAAAAGACGAATTCTATAAGTTCCGACCGGTAAGGCAAAATTACTAAAACTAGTCTGGTACCAAGTTTCATCTCCCATTGCTTTGGTAAGGTTAACAACACTACCTTGATTAAGAACAGCACTTGTTGTTTCGTTCAGGATTTCAATTCTTGTCGACCAACCTGCAGAAGGATACCCACCATTAGCTGATTCACGATTGGAAACCCAAGCAGACGCAGAAACTACCGTAGGCGTTGATAAGGTAAAAGTTTTGTAAATAT
>DAMDNI010000166.1:0-6837 GCA_032083825.1 Bergeyella sp.
CGGGATAATGCCGGTTTACAAAATGGTGGACACTTGCGCTGCTGAATTTGAATCGGAAACGCCTTATTTCTACGGAACTTACGAAGATGAAAATGAAAGTATTGTTTCCGATAAAGAAAAAATCATCGTTTTGGGTTCCGGGCCAATCAGAATCGGACAAGGAGTTGAGTTTGATTATGCAACGGTTCATTCAGTTTGGGCGATTCAGGAAATGGGTTACGAAGCAATAATCATTAATAATAATCCTGAAACAGTTTCCACAGACTTCTCGATTTCAGACAAATTATACTTCGAACCTTTGGCAGAAGAAGATGTGATGAACATCATCGAACTTGAAAAACCAAAAGGAGTTGTCGTTCAGTTCGGAGGACAAACAGCGATTAATCTGGCGGATAAATTGGCCGCTCACGGCGTTCAGATTTTGGGAACTTCTCTTGAAGATTTGGATAGAGCCGAGAACAGAGATAAATTCGAGAAAGCACTTCAGGATTTAGGAATTCCACAACCGCTGGGGAAAACTTCGACTTCAAAAGAAGAAGCGATTGTGATTGCTAATGAAATTGGTTATCCTGTTTTGGTTCGTCCGAGTTATGTTTTGGGTGGACGTGCGATGGAAATCGTTTACAACGAGAATGAACTCGCTCATTATATGGAAAGTGCGGTGGAAGCAAGCCCGGATCAGCCGGTTTTGATCGACCGATATTTAACCGGAAAAGAAGTAGAAGTCGATGCAATTTGTGATGGGGAAACCACGGTAATTCCGGGAATAATGGAACATGTCGAAAGAGCGGGCGTTCACTCCGGAGATTCGATTGCCGTGTATCCGCCTCAGAATTTAACGGAGAACCAAATTAAAATATTAGAAGATTATACCCAAAGGTTAGCAAAAGGGCTGAATGTGATTGGATTAATGAACATCCAATACGTGATTTCCAACGGGGAAGTTTTTGTTATAGAAGTGAATCCGCGTTCATCCAGAACAGTTCCTTTCTTATCGAAAATTACTGATGTTCCGATGGCGAACCTCGCAACCAAAGCAATTCTCGGAGCCAAGCTAAAAGATCTAGGATACAAATCGGGATTAGTTCCAAACAAAGACGGAATTTTTGTAAAAGTTCCTGTTTTCTCTTTCAGCAAATTAACAAAAGTAGATATACAGTTAGGGCCTGAAATGAAATCGACAGGCGAGGTAATGGGAAAAGATTCAACTTTTGAAAAGGCTTTGTATAAAGGCTTAATCGGAGCAGGAAGAAAAGTTCCGACTCATGGTTCTATATTATTCACGGTTGCAGATCAGGATAAAGAGGAAGCGGCTGAGATTGCAAGAAGATTTCATACCATCGGTTTCAGAATCTGGGCAACCGAAGGAACAGCAAAATTCTTCGAAGAAAAAGGAATACAGACGAAAATCGGCTACAAAATTGGCGAAGAAGATGTGAACCTGATCGACTTGATTCAGAAAGGAAAAGTTCAGTATGTAGTGAATACGACTACGAAAGGAAAACAATCCGAAAGAGACGGTTTCCAAATCCGAAGAATGTCTGTAGAAAACGGAGTTCCTTGCCTGACATCAATGGACACAGTGGAAGCCATCCTAAAAGTGATTGAAAGTATGACTTTCAAAATGGAAGCGATGTAATTTATTTTAATTGTATTTTTAATCCAAATAAAAATCTATGAAAAAAGTATCACACCTATTATCTTTAGGAATTTTCTCAACACTACTATTTTCCTGCGCAACTGTTCACGATAGATTACGAACGGGAACAATTGTAAGAGACTGTACAGGAACTTACCTTAGAGTTGCGGAAAACGAAGATTATCTGGTTTGCAATTCTGATATTTTAGCTTCTAAAAAAGACGGCGAAAAAGTATCAATAGTTTATGATTACACCAAAGAATGCAAGGAAAGGGACGGCAAAATTATGTGTATGATGTTCCACGAGAACAAAGGAATGATAAGAGTCAAAAGTGTAAAATAAAACAAAAACTCCTCATCAGTCAATGAGGAGTTTTTTATTGAATCAAATAATCCTTCACATCCACTTCCGACAACCTAAAATATCCATAAGCAAAATTATCATTGTTGGTTTGATTAATAATATTCCCCCGAACATCAGTCGGCGTTGTTGAAAATGGATTTCCATCGTTTCCTGAAGCATTCAAAAGTTTTCTGAAATATTCATAATACCTTTTGGATATTCCGTACAATTTGATGTTGACAACATCCCCGGGTTTCAAATCTTCGTGAGAAAAATAAACAGGCGTTAATCCACCCTGTGTATCGTCATCATCCTCAACTTCATATTGTGGAAATGCCACTTGCGGAATTTTGTTGCTGTATAAATAATAATTCAGTTCAGAACCGTCATCTTGGTAATAATACGTGATTTCAACTTCATCGCCAGCCATTCCGCCTTCGTTGTTTTGGTCGATATTATCTTCGATTTTTACAACGCTCATCATTTTTTCTGTTGCAGTATAAGTTTCTCCGTTGACAACGACTTTTAAAGTGTAAGTTTCCCCAATTACAGGCTGAAAATTCGTACAGACATATTCTCCCGTTCCCGGATTTTCTATAAAATTAAAAACTGTATTAGATGAATTTGAAACCGTAACATTCGCACCTGAAACTTTCGGAAATTCTTGATTATAATAAGCTGTTGTCATTGAAAGTCTGATTTTCTGTTCACTTCCTGTCGTATTTTTCTGCCAATCAATTGAAGCATCGATAACCAATTTTGGCTCTGCGGTATCTAAATCAACATCAATTACATCTTCACAGGAAATCAGAATTAAACCTAACGCGATGATAAAATATTTTTTGAATGTATTCATTTTTATGTTTTTTAGAATTAAAATTTAAAATTATAGGTCACACTCGGGATGATTCCGAAAATTGAAATTCTGCTCGCTTCACTCAAACCTGTATCTGCGTTTTGTCCGAATGTCAACGAAGCCGCATTTTTTCTTCCATAGATGTTGTAAATACTGAATACCCATTCGCTTTTCCATTTTTTGCTAGAGTCTGGCTTAGGAATCCAAGTCGCTGAGAGATCTAAATGATGATAAGCCGGAAGTGAATCTGCATTTCGTTTTCCATAATTCGCAACGGTAATTCCCTGATATTGATATTTTCCATTCGGGAAAGTAGCAGCTCTTCCTGTTTGATAGGTGAAAATTCCACCGAAACTCCATTTTTTTGTTAATTGATAAGCTGCGGTCAATGAGAAATTGTGGGTTTTGTCGTAGTTTGCTCTGTACCATTCTCCATTGTTGATTCCAGGTTCTTCGGCAGTTCTTCCCGGCGTTCTCTGTTCGGCTTTTGAAAGGGTGTAAGAAAGCCAGCCTGTCAATTTTCCGGTGTTTTTTCTCAGTAAAACTTCTAATCCGTAAGAACGTGCTTCACCTGTCAATAAAACTCTTTCAATCGCATCATTGGCAATTAAATCTGCTCCGTCCACATAATCTGTCTTGTTTTTTATTTTCTTGTAAAAGACTTCCGTTTCCAAAGAATATTTTCCTGATTTGAAATTTTGAAAATAACCTAAAGCCACCTGATCCAGAATTTCAGGTTTCAGATATTGGTCACTCGGAGACCAAATGTCAAGCGGAGAAACAGAAGCCGTATTGGAAATCAAATGAACATATTGGCTCATTCTGTTATAACTTGCCTTTATGGATTGATTATTATTGAATGAATACGCAACCGCTAAACGAGGTTCCAGATTATCAAATGAAATAATCTTTTTGTTTTTTCCATAATCAACAGTTCCGATTGGCGTTCCTTCTTCATAAACTTTTAAATCAGGATTGTAAACGACAGCTTGTCCGTTTTCATAAGTCGTTCTTTTTTCAGCTCCCAATCTTTGGAAATTGCTATATCTAAGACCGTAATTAAGAGAAAGTTTATCGGATAATTTTTGTTCTGCATTAATGTATAAAGCACTTTCAAACGCATTTTTCTTTGCAATCTGTCTCGGAATTACCGGAGAATTTTCATCAAAAGGGTCAATGGTTCCCGGATTAAATTGATAATAGATTGCATTAACTCCATAACTTAAATTGATTTTATCCGACAAATAATGTTTAAAATCGTATTTAAAATTATAATTCTTGATGTCAGATTTCCAGTTCAGTCCGGCAAATTTTATTTTCAAACCGTAATCGTATTTGCTGTAAATTAAAGAAGCATTCGAAAATAATTTGTCAGAAAAAATATGATTCCACCTTGCATTGAAAAGTGAGTTTCCATAATCGTTCATCAGACTTTTATTAAAACTCATATCATCTTTCCCGAAATATCCGGAGAGATACAAATTGTTTTTATCGTTGATTTTGTAATTCAATTTGGCATTCAAATCATAGAAATAAGCGGAGTTAGGTTCATCTGCCAATTTCAGAAAAAGATGAGCGTAAGAAGATCTTCCGGCAATCACAAACGAAGCTTTCTCTTTTGCGATAGGACCTTCAACCAACAATCTGCTGGAAACAGCACCAAGTCCTCCGCTGGCGTGAAATTCCTTATTATTTCCTTCTTTTTGGTAAATATCTAAAACAGACGAAATTCTTCCTCCGAAATTCGATGGAATTCCGCCTTTGTACAATTTCAAGTCTTTAATCACATCAGAATTAAAAACCGAGAAAAACCCGAATAAATGGGACGTATTGTAAACAACCGCTTCATCCAAAAGAACAAGATTTCCGTCTGCAGAACCGCCTCTCACATTGAAACCCGAACCGCCTTCTTGCGCATTGGAAACACCAGGAAGCTGAAGAATCGATTTCAAAACATCCACTTCTCCCATTACAGCCGGCATTTTTTTTATGGTTGCAATGGAAAGTTTGTTGACGCTCATTTCCGGTGTGCGGATATTGGCTTTTGTTGAATTTTTTGTCAGAACAACTTCGTCAATATTCTTGGTTCGGCTGGTTTCATTGAGGACGAAATTTCTTTTTGTGTTTTCAGTTAATGAAATTTTTTCTTCAAAAGTTTCAAACTCCGAATTGCTTATCAGAATCGTGTAATCGCCTTGCGGAAGTGTGAGAGAATAAAAACCGTAAGAATTTGTAGAGACCACAACGCCTGTTTCCCGCACGGAAATGGTTGCGCCAATCAGGGTTTCGTTGTTGGATTTGTTGGCAACCGTTCCGCTAAGCGTGACTTTCTCCTGTGAAAATGCAGAAACGGAAATTGCCAAAAACAGAGGTGCATACAATGTGTTTTTCATTGTTTATTTGAGATTAAAGATTAAAACCAAAGCGAAACTATGGCTTTAATGAACTTTAATTTTGCGAATTATACGAAATGAGGTTTTTGTTATAGGAAAGTGAGATTATCTGAAAATTGTAATTAATAGTCGAGCAATTATTTCTTCCAAAATGAAATCTATAAAATAAGAAAGTTGATATTTTCGTATAAACCCCACCCACTTTCGTATAAAATAAAGATTGATATCGCTTGGAAGTTTTTAGATTTGTTATCGATAATCTTTAGGAGTATGAATAAAAATTTACCAGATAAACTCAACGATGAAAATTGGCTTTTCCAGTTTTTTATCTCGCCGAGTTACAGAATTTACAGACACCTTTTGCTGATCGTTTTCAGCGTGTTTGTGCTCTATTACAGCAATCCAGAATATGCAGAACCGACGGAAACGTACAATTGTGCACTGATTTTTTTTCAGATACTTTTGCTTTCTTATGTTAATATGTACGTTTGGGTTCCGAGGTATTTGTTCAAAAATAAATATGCGATTTACGGATTGTGGATTTTTGTGTACATTATTTATTGGTCAACTGTACATCGTTTGGCGGCGCATTTTTTCAAACCCGATTTGTTGCCCAATCAAGAGGATAACATCAATTTTCTTTCGTTGACTTTTGTGGTTATCGTTCTCAGTATAGCTTCAGCTTCGGTTAAATTATTTCAGCAATGGATTAAAAATGTTCAGTTAATTAATGAACTGGAAAAGTCAAAAATAACTTCCGAACTTGAGCAGTTGAAGAATCAAATCAATCCGCATTTTTTGTTTAATATGTTGAATAATGCGAATGTTTTAACCAAAAAAGATCCGGAAAAAGCCTCACAGGTTTTGATGAAACTAAGTGATTTATTGCGTTATCAATTGTATGACAGCGCAAGAGATAAAGTTTTGCTGACATCTGATATTCACTTTCTGGAAGATTTTCTGAACCTTGAAAAGGTAAGACGAGATAATTTTGATTTTGTCATTTCTAAAGAAGGAAATTTAAGCGGAATTCAAGTTCCACCGCTTTTGTTTATTTCGTTTGTTGAAAATGCAGTGAAGCACAATAACGATTCTTCAAAACCGTCTTACGTAAATCTTTTTTTTGAAGTGAGAAATGAAGAACTGATTTTTAAATGTGAAAATTCAAAACCAGAGAAAAAAGCGGTCAATTCTGAATCTGGAGGTTTAGGTTTAGCAAATATTAAAAGAAGATTGGAACTGTTATTTCCTGATTCCCACGATTTGAAAATAGAGGAGAATCAAAATGATTTTTGCGTAACTTTAAACATAAAATTATGAACTGTATTATCGTAGATGACGAACCTTTGGCAAGAGAAGCGATTAAAATGCTGGTCGATTCACACTCGGATTTGGAGCTTGTCGGTACTTTTAACAGTTCAGAATCAGCTTCTGTTTTTCTTGAAAATAACGATGTAGATTTGATTTTTCTTGATATTCAAATGCCTGGAATCAACGGAATCGATTTTGCCAGAACGATTTCCAAAGAAACTTTCGTGATTTTTACAACCGCTTTTTCTGAATTCGCACTTGACAGTTATGAAGTTGATGCCATTGATTATCTTAT
>DAMDNI010000167.1:0-6826 GCA_032083825.1 Bergeyella sp.
GAATACATGACGTATTTAGCTGATTGGTATACCAAAAATTCAGCAGGAAAGGGAGTCGGTTTTTTCCAGATTGGTGGAGGTATTGCCGGAGATTTCCCAATTTGCGTTGTGCCAATGTTATACCAGGATATGGAAATGCATGATATTCCTTTCTGGTCGTATTTCTGTCAGATTTCAGATTCAACGACTTCTTACGGTTCGTATTCGGGAGCAGTTCCGAACGAGAAAATCACATGGGGAAAACTGGACATTACAACACCGAAATTCATCGTTGAAAGTGATGCTACTATCTGCGCTCCTCTGATGTTTTCTTATATTTTAGAAAATTCTTAAGATTTGTCACATATAAAATAGAAATTCATAATACAAACGCTTCAATTTTTTGGAGCGTTTTTTAATCTAAAGAATTAATCAGTACAAAATAACGGTACGCTAAAATCCCTTTCTGAAGTTTCGTTAATTTCAGAGGGTCTTTATTGCTGAGTTTGGGTAAAATCATTTTATTAATTTTATTCAGAACTCTAAAAAAAGATTTTTTCATAACTTTATTTTTTGTGAAATAGTTCATCCAAAAATGATGCAACAAATATAATGAACGAAATTTTCAAACAGCAGGTGTGGGAAATTACCAAATTGGTTCCCAAAGGAAGAGTCACAAGTTACGGTGCGATTGCAAAAGCCGTTGGATTCCCAAATCATTCGCGGCATGTAGGAAAAGCAATGGGCGGCTGTCCGAAAGATGTTCCTGCGCATCGTGTCATTTCAAGTTCGGGAACTTTATCTGTGCCGGAATTTGAATCAAAATTAAAAAAAGAAGGAATTGAAATAGAAAATTTCAGAATCAAAAATTTCAAAAAATTATTTTGGAATCCTTTAGAAGAATTGTGAATAAGAATTTGTGGCAGAAGTTGTTATTAGCAGTATTTTTTATTCAAATCTTGGACTTTTATCTTTTTCAATAAATATATACCTTTCCTTGATCCCGTTCTGAAGCATTGCCTTTTTTTTGTTTAACTCTTCGATTGATTCTACCGATTCGTTTTTGAAAGTTGCTTTTCCTCCTTCCTTAATTTGAGAAGAGAACATTCTTATCGGGTCTTTGTAAATATTTTCAATGTATTTATTAAACTTTTCGTTTTTTATCGGAATTGCATTTTTCCCATAATGAGTTTCAATAAATTCATTTGTGTCATAGGTTTCGGGAAGCTTTATATTTTTAACAAGCTTATAGACGAAATTCTTATCTGAATCTTGAATAATAAAAATCAATCCGGGCAAACCTCTAAATTTATAAGGGCCTTCCTGTAAATTTATTTCTTTTGAAAACCATGCAGTCCAATTTCTTCCGCCAAAACTGGCAATTGCTTTTTGAAGTTTATACCCATTGTAAGTTTGAGTTTCCGGAAGAAGTTTCCATTTAATATCATCATTTGTTGTTGTAATGAAATAATCAAAAAAATCACGATACCAAAAATTTTGACCAGAGTCTTTTTTTCTAATTAAAACTTGATCTGTTTTGGTACTGTATCTGGAAGATATTCCATTCACATTATTTTTATTTAGTGAATCATATTCAATAAAATTGTAATCATAAAATTTAGTTTCTTCCGGGTTAATGTCTAATACCATTAAATTTTTTCTGTAATCTTGCGTTGAGTCTTTCCGGTATTGAAGTTCATAAATGAATCTGTTCGTTTGTGAGCTTACCTTTAGAAATATTAAAAATAAAAGGATTATAGATAATGTTTTTTTCATGGATATTATTGTTAACCATTTTCTAACGTAAGATTTTTAATAACATTGCAGCTAACTGTGATTTTTTGGATTCGGCGGCGAAGCCGCCGAATCCAAAAAATTTTAAAACTATTTTTTTAGTAATCCATTTATTGCTTTTATAACATCTGCTGGTTTTTCTTTAATGGCCTCCAAATGGTCGGCTGTGAATTCTAAGAAGTGTTTTGGCTCTGAAGCATTTTTATAAACTTCTTCACCTTGGGAGTATGGAATCGTCTGATCGTTTTTACTGTAAATAAAGAGCTTGGGTAATCCTTCTGTGTATTTTACATCTTCTTTTGCAGAATATACATTCGAAAACATTTGAGTCAGCATATCTTTATATTGCGGAGTAAACACAGACGCAATATCACCGAAGGAAGACATTCCTCCATCAATAATCAGTCCTGAGATTTTATCTTTATTTTCTCTTGCCAAATGAGCAGAAATCTGCGAACCAAGAGAAGCTCCGTAAATGATTACCTTAGTATTTTCAACATCTTTTCTTTGGGTAAGAAGATCAAAAATTTTCTGTCCGTCTTCGGCGACATTCTGATGAGTTGGTTTTCCTGTTGATTTCCCATATCCTCGGAAATCCACCATTATTACCTGAAAACCATTTTCAACCAAAGGTTTTGTCATGAAAGTATATGTAGAAACATTTCCAGCTGCACCATGAAAAAACAAGATTGTAGCTTTCGGAGTTTTTATTTCAGGTTTTAGAAAAATGGCGGTAATAGTATCTTGATCTACAGGGAAGGAAATGTTTTCATATTTCATTTCAATTGGTTTTAATTCTTTGCTTGGCTGATAAAATTTGTTATCAAACTGAGCCTTACAGAATTGAAGAATGCATACAAAGAAAAATAGAGTAATACCTTTAGTGTTCATAATAGTTGTTTTTAAATATTGAAGCAAAGATATTTGGTAATGGATAATTTCAGAAAAATAGATTGCCGAACGGTTATTTTTGCTGACTGAGATGTAATTTTTGATGTAATTAGGACTTTTTTCATATTTCGGGCGGCGGCGAAGCCGCCGCCCGAAATATGAAAAAATAAAAATTCGGGGCGACAAAGTCGCCCCGAATTTCCGATATAAAATAGTTCAATTACTTTTCCAGCTGCTTATAACTTCTTTGGATAAAATCTGTCAAATCTTTTCCTTTCAATAGATTTTGAGACAATTTTGCCAAATCTAAAGCATATTTTATTTGAGCATTTTTCTCATCAGTATTTTCTGTTGCTAAAATTTTCGAAGCAAATTCACTGTTAGAGTTCACAACCAAATTATACATTTCAGGGAAACCGCCCATTCCGAACATTCCGCCACCTCCGGTTGCCTGCATATCTTTCATTCTACGCATAAATTCTGGCTGAGTAATGGTAAACGGAGCATCATTGCTGTCTAAATCTTCAAGCTGAACCGTAAATTTTGTATCATTGATTGATTCTTCAACGTTTTTCTTTAACGATTCTTTTTCAGTCTCGTTTAATTTAGAAATCGCTGGTTCGTCTTTTTTAATTAAATTATTGATGTGATCTGCATCTACTCTGGCGAAAGAAATTTTCTCCTTTGAAGTCTCTAATTTCTGAATTAAATGCGGAACAATCGGAGAATCCAGAATCAAAACTTCATATCCTTTATCTTTTGCAGACTGAATGTAAGAATGCTGTTCGTCGGCATTTGTAGCATAAAGAATTACTAAATTTCCGTCTTTATCTGTCTGGATTGGTTTGATTTTTTCTTCCAGTTCATTCCAAAGGAAATATTTTCCGTCGGTTGTTGGATAAAGTGCAAATTTGTCAGATTTTTCAAAGAATTTCTCTTCAGAAATCATTCCGTATTCGATAACGATTTTAATGTCGTTCCATTTTTTGTCATAATCTTCACGGTTTTCATTGATTAGCGAAACCATTTTATCCGCCACTTTTTTCGTGATGTAAGAAGAAATTTTCTTCACTGCACCATCAGCCTGCAGATAAGAACGGGAAACGTTCAACGGAATGTCCGGAGAATCGATCACACCTCTCAACAACATCAAAAAGTCCGGAACGATACCTTTCACTTCATCCGTTACAAAAACCTGATTTTGATATAATTGAATTTTATCTTTTTCAATATTCAAATTATTGCTCAGTTTCGGGAAATATAAAATACCTGTTAAGTTGAACGGATAATCTACATTTAAGTGAATATTAAACAAAGGCTCTTCAAACTGCATTGGATACAATTCATGATAAAACGCCTTGTAATCTTCATCTTTCAGTTCGTTTGGAGCTTTCGTCCACGCAGGAGTTGGGTTGTTTACAATATTGTCAACTTCTACAGTTTCGGCAACCGCATCTTCAGCAGCACCTTCTGGTAAAGGAAGTGTTTCGGTTTTTGTTCCAAATTTGATTGGAACCGGCATAAATTTGTTGTACTTCGTCAACAATTCACGGATTCTCCCTTCTTCCAAAAATTCTGTCGAATCTTCTGCGATGTGAAGAATAATTTCAGTTCCTCTATCCGTTTTTTCTGCAATTTCCAACGTAAATTCAGGACTTCCGTCGCAAATCCAGTGAACAGCGGGCTCATCTTTGTAAGATTTAGAAATGATTTCTACCTTTTCCGCAACCATAAATGCAGAGTAGAAACCAAGCCCGAAATGACCAATAATTCCTGAATCTTTCGCAGAATCTTTATATTTTTCCAAAAATTCTTCAGCTCCGGAAAATGCAACCTGATTGATGTATTTTTCAACTTCCTCGGCTGTCATCCCCAAACCTTGATCGATGATGTGAAGTTTTTTGTTTTCTTTATCGATTTTAACCTCAATTTTCGGATTTCCATATTCTATTTTGGCTTCTCCTATTGATGTTAAATGCTTAAGTTTTAAGGTGGCGTCTGTCGCATTAGAGATCAATTCTCTCAAAAATATTTCGTGATCGCTGTATAAAAATTTCTTGATTAATGGGAAAATGTTTTCTACCGATACATTAATATTTCCTTTCATATGTATATTTTTTAGTTATTTTCTGAATCTGTTTTCTCAAAAAAAATACCATCAGGAAGAAAGTGACAGAATGTCAATTCAATATAATCCTTTAGGCTAAAATAAAAAAGACAGTCAATCGTGACTGTCTTCAAAATATTGCTTCCGGCAATTTATTTTTTATTCTGAATCTCTTCTTTTACTTTGGCTTCAAGCTCTTCTGCAAGTTCAGGATTGTCTTTTAAGACATCTTTTACAGAATCTCTTCCTTGTCCGAGCTTGGTGTCTTCATAGCTGAACCATGAGCCGCTCTTTTTCACAATTCCCATTTCAACAGCTGTATCAAGAATTTCTCCCGTTTTGGAAACGCCTTCGCCGTACATAATGTCGAATTCTGCCTGTTTGAAAGGCGGAGCAACTTTATTTTTAACGATTTTTACTTTTACACGACTTCCGACAGCCTCATCACCGTTCTTGATTGGAGCGCTTGCTTTTCTGATGTCTACTCTTACGGAAGCATAAAATTTAAGTGCATTTCCTCCGGTTGTTGTTTCAGGGTTTCCGAACATTACACCGATTTTTTCTCTCAACTGGTTGATGAAAATTACCGTACATTTTGTTCTGGAGATTGTTGCGGTCAGTTTTCTCAAAGCCTGAGACATCAGTCTTGCATGAAGCCCCATTTTGGAATCTCCCATTTCTCCTTCAATTTCAGCTTTGGGTGTAAGAGCAGCAACTGAGTCAATCACGACAATATCAATTGCTCCGGAGCGAATCAGATTGTCTGCAATTTCCAAAGCTTGTTCTCCATTATCTGGCTGTGAAATAATCAGGTCATCAAGGTTAATACCGAGTTTTGCAGCATAATGTCTGTCAAAAGCATGTTCGGCATCAATGAATGCTGCAATCCCACCTTGTTTCTGGGCCTCAGCGATTGCGTGGAGTGTAAGTGTGGTTTTACCTGAAGATTCAGGTCCGTAAATTTCGATAATTCTACCTTTTGGGTAACCTCCAACTCCTAAAGCGATGTCCAAACCAAGTGAACCGGAAGGAATCACTTCAATGGAAGTGTCTACGGAGTCGTCACCTAAAGTCATTACAGTTCCTTTTCCGTAGGTTTTATCAAGTTTTTCAAGCACTAATGAAAGCGCTTTCTTTTTATCTTCGTTGCTCATTTTAAAGTATAATTTTGTCAAAAATACGGAAATATTCTTTCAATAAGAATTAAAAATGTTTTCAAATTTTAATCTGAGAAATCAAATTATCTTATTGGTTCATAATGAGTAGATTGTATTTTGCGTATTATCGGGAGATAAAAAAGGGGTGATTTTTTATGTTTTTTAAGAAAACAATTTGTGGATTTCAAAAAAAGTTTTAAATTTGCACCACTTAAAAGGACAGACCCATGGTGTAGCGGTAACACTACTGATTTTGGTTCAGTCATCTGGGGTTCGAATCCCTGTGGGTCTACACTTTATAACGCTTGGATTATTTTTCAGGCGTTTTTTTTTTAATTAATTTGAAATTTTTATCATTATGTTGTCAGTTCAGGGATTAGGTTTGCATCACTCCGGAAATTATCTTTTCCGCGATGTGAATTTTACAATAAAAAAAGATGATAAGATTGGTCTTGTCGGAAAGAACGGAGCAGGTAAATCTACGCTTCTGAAAATACTTTCAAACGACATCAATTTCTATGAAGGAAATGTAGTTCCTGACGGAAATATCACTATAGGATTTCTGAAACAGGATCTTGATTTTGTGAAAGGAAGAACCGTCTGGAACGAAACGATGCAGGCTTTTGAACAAATCAATGCATGGAAAAACGAGCTGGAACATATCAATGAACAACTGGCAACAAGGACAGACTATGAAAGTGATGATTACAGCAACCTGATTCACAGAATGACGGATCTTAATGATCTTCTTCATCATCACGATGCCTATAATTTGGAAGGCGATATGGAGAAAATCTTGCTTGGATTGGGTTTTAAAGCTGATGATTTTCAAAAAATAACGGATGAATTTTCCGGAGGATGGCGAATGAGAATTGAGTTGGCAAAGCTCCTTCTTCAA
>DAMDNI010000168.1:0-6807 GCA_032083825.1 Bergeyella sp.
TGCAATCCCATCTTGATATGGTGTGTCAAAAAAATTCGGATATCAATTTCGATTTTGAAACCCAGGGAATTCAAATGGAAGTTGATGGAGATTGGGTAAAAGCAAAAGGAACAACGTTAGGAGCTGACAATGGGCTGGGAGTTGCTGCAATTATGAGTATACTCGAAAGTTCAGACATTCCGCATCCGGCTTTAGAAGCACTTTTTACAATTGATGAAGAAACGGGGATGACAGGAGCTTTGGGTTTGAAGCCCGGGCAGCTTTCCGGAGATATCTTGTTAAATCTTGACACAGAAGAAGATGATGAAATCGACATTGGCTGTGCTGGCGGAATTGATGTTACGGCCACTCAGAATTATAATCTAGAAGAACCCAAGGGGCAAATTGTCAGGATAACCGTAAAAGGTTTGCAGGGAGGGCATTCCGGAATGGATATTCACAAAGGCTTCGGAAATGCAAACGTAATTTTGGGAAGGCTTCTGTATACAGGACTTGAAAATGAAAATATTCAATTGGTTTCTATTGACGGAGGAAGTTTAAGGAATGCGATTCCGCGCGAAGCTTCTGCCGTTTTATCAGTAAGAAATGCGCCGGAATTCATTGAAAAAGCACTTGTTTTGAAGAATGAAATCATGGAAGAATTTGCTTCTTTAGAAAAAGATTTAAGCATTCAGATTGAGAATTTTTCAACAAATGACAAAGCAATTTCCGAAGAAAATTCCAGGCAGATTATCCTGGCTCTCAAAACTGCTCACAACGGAGTTTATCGGATGAGCCCTGATGTTACAGATCTTGTGGAATCGTCCAATAATATTGCAAGAGTAGAATTGAAAAATGGTGATTTAAAGATTTTATGCCTTTCCCGCTCTTCTGTAGATTCCACGAAATTTGCAGTTGCGGAACAATTAAAATCTGCTTTTGAGCTTGCAGGGATCAATGTAGAATTCAGCGGTTCGTATCCGGGCTGGAAACCAAAACCCGGATCTGAAATTGTTCAGATCATGGAAAAAATTTACGAAAAAGATTTCGGAAGCAAACCTCATGTTGTTGCTTGCCATGCAGGTTTAGAATGTGGAATTATCGGAGCCAATTATCCTGAAATGGAAATGGTGAGTTTCGGCCCGACAATTCGCGGAGCACATTCGCCTGATGAAAAAGCGAGCATTACATCCACCCAGAAATTCTGGAAATTTTTGAAAGAAATTTTAGTAAATATACCTAATAAATAAATTTCAATTAAAATAAAAAGACAGGAAAATTAATTTCCTGTTTTTTATTTTAATAACTGATTTTTCAAATCAATTTTTAAGGATATGGTGCAATTTCCACTTCGAGACCGTCTAAATCTTCGGTAATATGAAGCTGGCATCCCAGTCTGGAATTGTCTTTCACATGGTAGGCTTCTGCAAGCATTGCATCTTCTTCATCCTGCATTTCTGGAAGTTTTTCAGAACCTTCCAGAATGTAAACCTGACAGGAAGCACACATTGCCATTCCTCCACAAACTCCAATCGTTCCGTCTTCCGCCAATTCATAAGAACGGATAACTTCCATCAGATTCATTGACATGTCGGTTGGGGCAACCACTTCATGAATAATGCCTTCTCTGTCGGTTATTTTTAAATTAATATCATTCATTTTCAGGATCAATTTGATTTTCTATCTTCTATATCCAATCTTCCTATTAATCAATCTTTTTTACTACTGCTTTCTCAGCTTCTTTACGGCTTCCGTCAAACCCGTCAACACCGCTTACAGTTGTATATTTCAGGACATATTTTTTACCTGGGTTTAATCTTTGGTAAACACTTTGGCACATCATCGTCGCTTCATGGAATCCGCAAAGAATGAGCTTTAATTTCCCCGGATAAGTATTGATGTCACCAATAGCATAAACTCCTTCGATGTTGGTCTGATAATCTAACGCATTGTTTACTTTTATCGCATTTTTTTCGATTTCAAGTCCCCAGTTTGCGAGCTCTCCCAATTTTGGAGTCAATCCAAAAAGCGGAATAAAAAAATCGGTTTCGATATCAAATTGCTCACCTTCTTTTTCCACCGTAATGGCCTGAATATGTCCTTCGCCTTTTAGTGCTACGACTTCTGCAGGAGTAATGAGGTTGATTTTTCCTTGATTTTTAAGTTCCTGAACTTTTTCTACGGAATCCAAAGCTCCACGGAATTCGTTTCTTCTGTGAATCAATGTAACTTCGCTGGCCACATTTGAAAGAAAAATACTCCAATCCAAAGCAGAATCTCCACCGCCGCCAATGACGATTTTTTTGCCTCTGAAATGTTCAGGATCTTTTACAAAGTATTCGATTCCTTTTTCTTCATACTCAGCAACGTTTGACAGTTCGGGTTTTCTTGGCTCAAAAGTTCCTAAACCTCCTGCGATTGCAACAGCTTTTGCTCTGTGAACTGTTCCTTTATTCGTAACGACTTCAAACCATTCTTCATCAATTTTTGTTAAAGAAACTGCAGTTTCGGCTAAAGTAAATCCGGGCTGGAACTGTTTGATCTGTTCCATCAAATTGTCTATCAGTTCTCCTGCATTTACTGAAGGATAGCCAGGAATATCAAAAATTGGTTTTTTAGGATATAATTCTGCCAATTGTCCTCCGGGTTGAGGAAGTGCATCAATGATGTGGCATTTAAGCTTAAGCAAACCTGCTTCGAAAACAGTGAAAAGGCCGGTTGGCCCGGCTCCTATTATAAGTAAATCTGTTGTTATCATTTTTTAGAATTAGAATTGGGGAAGTAAATAATTACAGGTTGCAAAAATAGGAAATTTAATAGAAAACTTATGTAATATATGTTACATATCGCTTAAATTTGCCGTTTTGTGACACAGAAAATTTTGGCAATGTTTTTGTAAAAAACTAAACATGAAAAATTTAATTTCTTTTCTGGCTCTCTTATATTTCAGTTTTGGATTTTCTCAGAAGCTGGATAATATTCAGTCAGGTGAAGTTCTCAACTACAGAATTCATTATGGGATTCTGAATGCGGGAACAGCTTCCTTAACAACTGTCAAAACAACTTATCAGGGGCAGCCTCATTTTTATGTGAAGGGAGTCGGGAAAACTACCGGGGCAGTACGTGCATTTTTCAAAGTAGATGATCTTTATGAAAGTTATATCAATTATAATAACGGCCTTCCCAGTTTTTATGTAAGAAACGTCAGCGAAGGAAGCTATCGTCAGCATTATGAAACGGTGTTTAATCATTCAAACCAGACATTGACGCTGACGGATAAAAAAGACAAGAAAAACGGTTCTAAAGTAATAAAATCAGTGAGAGGAATTCAGGATATGCTGTCTGCTTTTTATTATTTGAGAAGCTTTGATCAAGGAGATTTGAAGCCGGGAGATGTCATCAATCTCAATGTCTGGATTGATGATGAAATGTTTCCTTTCCGTCTGAAAGTAACCGGAACGGAAAATCTGAAGACAAAATTCGGAACAGTGAATTGTCTTAGAATTATACCTTCCGTAATGAGCGGACGTGTTTTTAAAGACAAAGAAGGTGTTACGCTTTGGGTAACCAATGACAGCAATCACGTTCCTGTGTCTATAAAGGCAGAGCTTGCCGTCGGATCCTTAAAAGCAGATCTTGACAGTTATAAAAATGTAAAAACTCCGATTTCTTTTAAAAAATAGCGAGTAAATAAAAAATATATTATTGAGAAACAGGCTTTTGCCTGTTTTTTTTGTTTGGCGTGTAACGAAACCAAAATGTAGATTGTCCTATCTCTAAACATTTAATCAAACATGAAACTCAACCCTTTATTTTTAATATTTTTTGTTTCTGGTCATTTAATTTTTGCTCAGAACAAAGAAACAGATAGCATTCCAAGGAAAAAACTTCAGGCGATGAAGATCGATCAGTCTATAAAAATTGACGGGGTTTTCGACGAAGAAGTTTGGAAGAATGCGCCTATTGCTTCAGATTTTATTGAATATACACCAGACAACGGAAAGCCGGAATCACCAGATCAGAAATCTGTCATAAAAGTTCTTTATGATAATACTGCGATATATGTAAGTGCCCAGCTTTTTGATAACGAACCAGATAAAATTGCCAAACAGCTCACAGAAAGAGATGATCTCAATAATGACGATTTTTTCGGCGTTTTTATTAATGGTTATAATGATAAACAACAGAGCTACGAATTCATTGTAAGCGCTGCAGGGGTACAATTTGATGCAAAAGCTACCAGCGAAAACGGCGAAGATACAACTTGGAACGGCGTTTGGTACAGTGCCGTGAAAATTACCGAAAATGGGTGGAATGTAGAAATGAAAATTCCATATTTTGAACTGCGTTTTCCTAAAAATAATGTACAGGAATGGGGCGTGAATTTTTTTAGAAATATTCAAAGGCAGAGAAAAAAGCTTTCATGGAATAGGATGAACAACCAGAAAGGCAGCTTTCTGCTTTATGATGGGGTTCTTCAGGGGATTCAGGATGTGAAAACTCCGCTGCGTTTGTCTTTTATGCCTTATTTTTCGACTTATGTAAACAATTATGATGGGAAAAATACAATGAATGTAAACGGCGGGATGGATTTGAAATACGGAATTAATGACGCTTTTACTTTTGATATGACTTTGATTCCGGATTTTGGGCAGGCAAATTTTGATAATTCAATCTTGAATCTCACACCTTTTGAACAGCAATTCTCTGAACAGCGATCATTTTTTATGGAAGGAACTGAGCTTTTCAGCAAAGGTGATCTTTTTTATTCCAGAAGAGTAGGAGGCGAACCATCGAAATATCCTGAAACAGGCGAAAATGAAACCGTTTCTGAATATCCTTCCAAAGTGAAATTATTTAATGCCTTTAAAATTTCCGGAAGAACAAAAAAAGGCCTTGGGATTGGTATTTTTAATGGTGTTACCGAAAAAATGGAAGCAACCATCCAGAATAGCAACACAGGTGCTGCCAGAAAAGAAGTTGTGGAACCCTGGGCCAATTATAATGTAATTGTTTTCGATCAGCGATTTAATGAAAATTCGTCTGTTACTTTTGTTAATACCAATACGATGCGGGAAGGTGATTTCAGAGATGCAAATGCAACCGGACTTCTCTGGAATATCAGCAACAAAGCGAATACTTACACCTACTACGGAAACCTGAAAGGAAGCTGGGTCATGGATGGCGAAACAAAATTCGGAAATCGCGGAACTGCCGGGATCGGGAAATTTTCGGGGAAAAACCGTTTCGAGCTTAACGGAACTTTTGTCAACAAAAATTGGGATATTAATGATTTGGGATTTTCCACCATTACCAATTATGCAACTTATTATGGATGGTATGGCTATCGTATTCTTCAGCCAACAGAGAAATTCAACAATATTTATTTGAATTTTAACCTGAATTACGACCATAGGTTAGAGCCATTTTTGTTTACCAATTTCAGGTTTAACCATAACAATCAGTTTACCAATAAAAACTTTGAAAGTTTCGGTGGAGGAGTAGAATTTACTCCAATGGGCGAAAATGATATCTATGAGCCAAGAACTTTCGGAAGACATTTGAAAGTTCCGGGATATTTTGACAGCTGGCTCTGGTATGAAAGCGACAGTAGAAAAAAGCTGCTGTTTAATATTAATATTGATTATTATGCATATGATCAAAAAGGAAGAAATAAGGTAATTCCTTCGTTATATCTTCGTTACCGGGCATCAGACAAGATGAATCTCGTATGGCAGTTCAATCCTGTTTTCAGTAATAATGAGGTCGGATTTGCAGGGAAAACCGGAACTGATATTTTTATGGGAAGAAGACAGCGCAATACTTACGAAAACACAATTTCCGGGCAATATACATTTAATGATAAAATGGCACTTTCGCTGGCATTCAGACATTATTTTTCAGATGTAACGTATAAGCAGTTTTACACTTTAAATCAGGACGGGAGTCTGAACTCAGATACAGATTATTTCCCCAACTTAAACGGAACTTATAATTCATGGAATGTAGATTTACGCTATTCATGGTGGTTTGCGCCGGGAAGCCAGGTAACTTTATTGTACAGAAATGCGACACAGAATTATCTTGATGTTTCAAGAATGAAACTCGGAAGCAATTTTGATCATCTTTTTACTGAACCTATGACGAATAATTTTTCATTAAGAATTACCTATTTTATCGACTACAACAGGATGAAAAACTGGTTTAGGAAAACTCCTAAAATTACCACTCAAAGTACTGTAGAAGTGCAGCGTTATAAAGGAAAACCTATGAGCATTTAGTAACACCTATTTTCATTTTTATATTCTTCTAAACCAAAAAACGTTTCAGAATTTCTGAAACGTTTTTGTATTGAGTTGTATTATTTTTTTAATTCTCTCTTCTCAGTTTTATAAAGTTTTGAACTGTTCAAGCATTCTCACATCGTTTTCAAAGAACATCCTGATATCGCTCATTTGATAAAGAAGCATTACAATTCTTTCGATTCCCATTCCGAAAGCATATCCGGAATATTTATCAGGATCAATGTTGACATTTTGCAAAACTGCAGGATCTACCATTCCGCAACCCATAATTTCCAGCCAGCCAGTTCCTTTTGTGATTCTGTAATCAGTCTCGGAATTGAGTCCCCAATATACATCTACTTCCGCACTTGGCTCTGTAAAAGGGAAATATGACGGGCGCATTCTGATCTTAGATTTTCCGAAAAGTTCAGTGGTAAAAAACTGAATGGTCTGCTTCAGATCAGCAAAGCTTACATTTTCATCAATATATAACCCTTCAATCTGATGGAAAATACAGTGTGAACGTGAAGAAACCGCTTCATTT
>DAMDNI010000169.1:0-6782 GCA_032083825.1 Bergeyella sp.
CTTCCATTTTTGTCAAATTTTTTCCCAAGCTTTGACGCAAATTCGTTCAGAATAATATTTACCGGGCAGATATCGAAAGCGATTCTTCTGTTGTCTTTTCTGAATGAAATATTAGAAAATCCTCCAAGATTAAGGCACGCATCAAATTCCGGAAAGAGATGTTCGTCGCCGATCGGAACCAGTGGAGCTCCGTTTCCGCCCATTAAAACGTCCTGCATTCGGAAATCGTAAATAACAGGGATTTTTGTAAATAATTTTATGGCTCTTCCGTCACCAATCTGCAGAGTGTATTTTTTTTCAGGACGATGGAAAACAGTATGACCATGAGAGGCAATTACATCGGGGTTTTTTATTGCATTTTTTTCAATGAATTCATTTATTTTTTTTCCTAAATAAAATCCATATTCGGAATGAAGTTCCAGCAATTCGGGAGCTGTAAAAGAAAAAGCATTTCTGAGTGTATGCTCCCATTCTTCGGAATAAGGAAGTGTTTCTGATTTTAGAATTTCAAAATTCCATTTTCCGGATTGTTCTGTAAAACGGGCGTAGCAAATGTCCAATCCATCAAGGCTGGTTCCTGACATAAGGCCGATCGCATAAAAATCCATATTAAAGGTATTTGATGCGAAATTAAAGAATTATTTTGCTTTTTCCGGAATTTTCTGAGCGCTGATATCGCCGGTATTGTTGAAAAAAGTATATTCTGAAAAGTCATCTTTTGCAGTCATGCCGTTCGCACCAACAAGTGTTGAGCCGTCTTTGTCTGTCACATACACTGTATCTTTGGTGTAAATCTGTCTTTTGACCTGATCCCAGAATACGGTCTGCATCGCAAACATTTGGCCTTCATTTGTTGTAATTCTTACATTGCCGCGTGCTTCATAGAATTTTTTCTTTTCGTTAATTTTAGCATATTTAGCCTTGATCGTTCCGGGGACTTCAGGTTTCTTTTTATCGAAAAATTTGATATCAATTCCTCTTTTTGCAACAATGTACGGTGAATCAATAAATTCATATTTCTCAATGAGCGGCGCTGTTGCACGAAGTTTTACAAACCCGGAATCTCTCTGTATAATATTGGCATTATTGATGATCTGCGAAGGGAAATTGGTATTCTGGTTTTTATTCACTTCAGTCAGGTCCTCTTCACAGGAGAGGACAGAAAAAAATATAGCACATCCAGCAAAGACGGCTATATTTTTTAAGAGTATTTTTCGAAAAAATTTCATTTACAGTTTTGTTAATTAATCGTAAAGTGCCTTCTGGAACCAACGATCTCCAAAATTAATACCAATTCTGAGATTAACAAAAGTTTGATTGATTAAATTGTTTTCTAATGTTCCGCGTTTTCCGACTTCGACTCCTAAATCAATACCGCTGATTCTTGAAGTACTTCTATTGGCAAACGGGAAAGTAGCACCGCCTGTAACGGCAAATTTATTAATGCTTTTATCGTTTATATTCAGATTCCCTTTTTCATAATACGCTCCATAACGATAAATTACGCGTGAAAAATAGTTTCTAAAATTATTGATATTCGGTACAAACCATCCTCCTGCAGAAAAACGATAGGAATCCTGATAAGCAAACGGCTTTCCTAAGAACTGGACAGCCTCGCCATTTTTAAAATCAAACTGTGTTCCCAGGAACCATTTAAGCTCTTTTCCGTATCCTACACCAAAAGATCCGTTGGTAGGAATAAGCTGTTTGTCTTCACTGAATTTTTCCTCAATTATTGTCTGGTTCATTTTAGCACCGGCATAATAGTAATAGGTGCTATTGGTGTAATAAGTTTCCATCTTTCCGGTATTTCCGAAAGTGTAGCTTGCTCCTAAAGTCAGCTTTTTATCATTAGCCAGTTTCTTTTGATAAGTTGTTCCTAATGTAAAATCGAAAGACTCAATTTTATGTCTGGTTTCATAACCGTTGATAAGTTCGGAGTTTGAAGCATAAAGTTCATCAATATCGTAAAGATTTCCGAAATAGAAATTGGTACGTAAACCCACATTGAATTCATTGGTAAGTTTGAATGCCAAAGCTGCCTGAACTGTGTTTAAAGTTCCTTCTCCATGAAAATGATTGGCAATAGTATTTTGGTTATTATTAGTTTCGGTCAGCTGAATATCATATTTTTTGGAACTATATGGCTGATATCCCAAACCAAATTTTACCTTTTTCGAAATTGGGAAAGCAATAGATATATTGGAAATATAGTTTGAGCTTTTGGTTACACTGAAGCTGTTGTAATCAGATTTGAAAAAATTATTTTCGTTTGTTACTTCAAATTTTACCGTAGTCAGCTCATAATTGGTATTGGCTGCAGGGTTTCTGAAATTGAAATTGTTGTTAAAATCTGAGATATATGCTGTGGTAATTCCTCCCATTGCGTTCACATCCGCTGCGTTGTCAAACTTTACATCTCCGATACCGAATGCTGCATAAGGTGAATTTCCTATCGTTTGAGCACTGGCAATAATTCCGGCAGAAAGGAATGACAAGACAAAAATTCTCTTCATTATTAAGGTTTAAAATAATGCGCAAATATCTTAATTATTACTGAATTGTGAAAGTTAAAGTTTGTTAAGTAAAAAATCAGTTATCGAATGAATAATAAAGATGATCGAAGAAACAGAAAGGATTGTCTATAAATTCTCAGTAGGGTATTTTGAAGCTTTGTTTAATTTTCGTAAGTATTGAGTACGTCATTAAGCCGTTCTTTATCCAACTGATTTTCCCAATTTGCTACTACAACCGTTGCTACAGAATTGCCGATGACATTGGTTAATGCCCTGCATTCACTCATAAATTTGTCGATTCCGAGAATTAAAGTCATCCCTGCAATCGGGATTTCAGGAACTACAGCCAATGTTGCAGCAAGGGTAATAAATCCTGCTCCTGTAACTCCGGCAGCTCCTTTTGAACTGAGCATGGCTACCAAAAGCAGAATCAGCTGCCTTTCCAGCGGCAAATCAATATTACAGGCCTGTGCTATGAACAATGAAGCCAAAGTCATGTAAATATTTGTGCCATCAAGATTGAATGAATATCCTGTAGGAACCACCATCCCGACAATTGTACGAGAACATCCCGCTTTTTCGAGTTTCTCCATCAATCCGGGCAAAGCTGGTTCCGAAGAGCTGGTTCCCAAAACTAAAAGCAATTCTTCTTTCAGATAACGCATCAGTTTAAAAATATTAAAACCGTTGTATAATGCAACTCCTCCCAAAACAATTGCTACAAAAAGAAATGAAGTAATATAAAAAGTTGCAACCAGGAAAATTAATTTATAAACCGATTCCAGGCCATATTTTCCGATTGTAAATGCGATGGCACCAAATGCACCAATAGGCGCGAGCTTCATGAGGATATGGACAATTTTGAAAATAGGAGAGGATAGCGCCTGCAGAAAATCGGTGACTTTCTGGCTTTTCTCTTTTGTTAAAACCAAACCGACCCCCATCAAAATAGAAATTAACAGCACCTGCAGAATATTTTCTCCGATTAAAGGACTGAAAAGTGTATCCGGAATGATATTCATAATAAACCCTGTCAATGTAGATTCATGGGCTTTTTTGGTATACTCGGAAACGTCGCCTGTCAATGTTGAAGGATCGATATTCATGCCTTTTCCTGGATGAAGGAGATTTCCCACAATCAGACCGATAATCAGCGCAAGTGTAGAAAATGTAATGAAATAAATCATTGCCTTGCTTGCAATTCTTCCCACTTTTTTTAGATCGCTCATGTGTGCAATTCCTAAAGTGAGTGTAATGAAAATTACAGGAGCAATGATCATCTTTACAAGCTTGATGAAACCATCTCCCAAAGGTTTCATTTGTTCTCCTATTTCAGGATAAAAATGCCCGAGCAGCAATCCGCATCCTATTGCAAAAAGAACCTGAATATATAATTCCTGATAAATTTTTTTCTTTTTCAAAATACAGTTGTAGTATAGTTAAAATTTTTTTTAATTAAAATAAAAGCTTATTCAACAGCTACAGAATCATCTCCGCGTCCATCTGCAACTGCATTGATATTTCCTTTTTCATCTACAAGAATGAGTTCAGTTTTCCCGATTTGCGGGACTTTCTCAAATACATAATTTAGTTTTTCAAGTTCAGAAATAGTGGACTGAGGGAAATTGGGTTCCACCATTATTTTTTCAGGAAGCCATTGATGGTGAAATTTGGGAAGATTTATAGCGAGATTAGCATTAAGTTTAAAATCGATTACATCTACAATCGACTGATATACTGAGGTCGGAATGGTTGTACCTCCCGGAGTTCCTACTACCATAAAAGGTTTGCCATTCTTTAAAACAATCGTTGGGGTCATGGAAGACAGCATTCTTTTATTGGGCTGAATAGAATTGGCTTCGCCGCCAACTGCCCCGAACATATTTGGTACACCTGGTTTTACTGAAAAATCATCCATTTCATTATTCAAAAAGAAGCCGGCTCCGGAAACCACGACTTTGCTTCCGTATAATCCGTTCAAAGTAGTAGTTACAGAAGCTGCATTTCCGTCTTTATCCAAAACAGAGATGTGTGTAGTTTCCGTACTTTCTTTATTGGGATTAATAATTTTACCGACTTCAGAACTCGGAGTTGCTTTTTGGTAGCTGAAAGATTTCCATCGGTTGGTAAGGTATTCATCTGAAATCAGCATTTGGGTTTTGTCATTAATAAAATCAGGATCTCCCATATATTCCGCCCTGTCAGCATAAGCTCGTCGTTCTGCTTCAACCATTATTTGTACTGCTTTTGAAGAATTTGCCTGATGATTTCCGAGATTTTCATAGGATGCCATTGTAAGCATTTGGGCAAGCAAAATTCCGCCGCTTGAAGGCAAAGGCATAGTTACAATATCGTTTCCTTTGTATTGGATTTCCAGCGGTTTTCTTTCAGCAACTTTATAATTCTTGAGGTCATTAAAGGTAATGATTCCGTTTCCTTTTTTCATCTCGGTGATGATAAGTTCAGCGGTTTTTCCTTCATAAAACCCTTTTTGCCCATCTTTCTGGATTCTTTTTAAAGTTTCAGCCAGTTCTTTCTGAATGAGAAGATCTCCTGCTTTCCATGGAATTTCTTTTACAAATGAAGTTGTAGTATAATTATGTTTTGTAAATGCTTCTTTATGAGTGTTTAAGAGATTGGCTTCTCTTTCGGTAATTGCAAAGCCTTTTTCAGCTAAATCAATAGCAGGCTGTATAAGAACCGACATCGGAAGCTTACAATACTTTAAAGTAGCATAAAATCCTGCAACAGAACCCGGAACACCAACTGCAAGCCTGCCGTTTTGTGACAAATCAGTATTTGCATTTCCTTTTTTGTCCACATACATGTCTCTTGATGCCTTTGACGGAGCGGTTTCGCGATAATCAAGCGTAAATTTTTCGCCGTTATTTTTTACTCCCACCAAAAATCCGCCGCCGCCGATATTTCCTGCCTGAGGATAAACAACAGCCAAAGCATATTGCGTGGCAACAACTGCATCATAAGCATTTCCTCCCATTTTCAGGATTTTTGCACCTGCTTCGCTTGCCAAAGGATGTGCAGAAACCACAATACCTTTATTTTTAGTCCTGATTTCTTTTACGATATTGAAATCAGTGAACTGTGCGGATGAGAAAGAAACAGCAAATATTGAAATATAAACGAGAAATATTTTTTTCATTAAAGTAAAATTTCACCAAAAATAAAAATTAGTTTTATAAAACCTTAAATTTTTTAAATTTGCTCATCTAATAAATTCAAAGTAAAAATGGAATCTTCCACGGAAAAAATATTGATTACGGGTGCTCTCGGACAAATCGGGACAGAACTTACAAACAGGCTTGTTGCCATTCACGGAAAAGAAAATGTGATAGCTTCCGGGCTTGACAGATGGGACAAATCTTTGACTTCTGCAGGATATTACGAAAGAATGGATGTTACCAATACTCATCTGGTTCGCCAGATCATTCAGGATTATGGGATTACAACGGTTTATCATTTGGCTTCACTTCTTTCCGGAACGTCAGAAAGGCAGCCGCTTTTTGCTTGGAAACTGAATGTTGAGCCTTTGCTTAATTTTTGTGAAATGGCAAAAGAAGGATTAATTCAGAAAATTTTCTGGCCGAGTTCTATTGCTGTTTTCGGAACGGGAATCCCGAAAGAAAATGTAGGACAGGATGTTGTACTGAATCCGACTACCGTATATGGAATTTCAAAATTAGCTGGTGAAAAATGGTGCGAATATTATCATAATAAATTTGGAGTTGATGTGAGAAGTATCCGTTATCCTGGTTTAATTTCATGGAAAACTCCGGCTGGCGGCGGAACTACAGATTATGCAGTTGAGATTTTCTACGAAGCCATTGAAGAAGGGAAATATACGAGTTTTATTTCTGAAAACACAGGAATGCCGATGTTGTATATGGATGATGCGATCAACGCGACTTTAAAATTAATGGAAGCTAGGAAAGAAAATCTAACCGTTCATTCTTCTTACAATCTTGGCGGGATGAGCTTTACACCAAAAGAGCTTGCCGAAGAAATCAAGAAAGAAATTCCCGGATTTGAAATTGATTACAAGCCGGATTTCCGTCAGGCAATTGCAGATTCTTGGCCGGCTTCTATTGATGATTCTGTAGCAAAAAAAGATTGGGGGCTTTCATACGATTTCGGGATTACTGAAATGACAAAAGATATGATTAGGAATCTTAAAATCAAATTACAGAAGTAAATCCTATTTAACTAAAATAGCATTTGTGTTATTTTATATGTTTTATAATCAGTTTT
>DAMDNI010000170.1:0-4752 GCA_032083825.1 Bergeyella sp.
CTGTGTATTCATAACCATAACCGGTATAAAAATAGAATTTTGTAAGATACTTAGGAAAATTTTTAGATAACGAAATGCCTATTTGTGCATCATGAATGAGTTGAGAATAATTTTCTACTTCTGTTAAGGACTTACAATGCGCTTCCCAAACTTTTAGCTTTTTATCGATGCTTTTATATTTCGATAAATCGGGCTGCTTCTGTGCAAAGAGTCCAATGAAAAGAAACAGGGCAAAAAGGAATGTAATTTTTTTCATCAAATTTCTATTTGTTTAAAAATCAAGAATTTAAATTCGCAATTGCCGCATCTAATTCTTTCCTTATTGCCTTCTTGTCATTCAAATTTAAAAAAATATTCCTATAAAATGTCGTTTGTCGTTTTTTTTTGTCGTTAATCTATTTAGAAAAAAAGGTTTTGATAATTGAAATATATTCGTTTAATCAAAAACTAAAAACCTTCTATATATGTTAAGTAAAAATAGTATCATGATTGTAAGCCTATTTTTGTTGGCTTACGGAAGCCTAAATGCACAACATGCAGTATTGGCTTCAGGCTCTAATGCAGCGGGAAGCGGCGGAAGCTCTTCCTACAGTGTCGGCCAGGTTGCCTATTCTTCAAAAGGTACAAATGGAATAATGACAGAAGGCGTTCAGCAGCCTTATGAGATTCTTACTCTGGCTGTTGACGATTTAGGAAATGAAGCAAAAAATATTGCTCTTTATCCTAATCCTGTCAAAGATCTTTTGTTTGTAGATTTCAATGAAGAGAATTTCAAAAACTCTTCTTACGTTCTTTTTGATGCACAGGGGAAACAGATTAAGAGAGGGAATTTCAGCCAGAAAAAGAGCGAGCTTGATTTGAGTATCCTTCCTTCATCTGTATACATCATTCAGATCTTTAGAGATAATAAGAACATAAAAACATTTAAAATCATTAAAAAATAATACCATGAAAAAATTATTACTTTTTGCCGGACTCTTTTTAGGTGCGCTGGCTTTTGCACAAGCTCCTGAACAAATGAGTTATCAGGCTGTTGTTCGAAATGCTTCTGGACAATTAATCCAAAACCAGAATGTTGGTGTGAAAGTAAGTATTCTTCAAAATTCTGATTCAGGAACAGTTGTATATTCTGAAAGACTAACAGGTACAACAAATACCAACGGGCTTGTAAGCCTTGCTATCGGAACAGGAACAGTGCTTTCGGGAACTTTCAGTACAATCAACTGGTCTACCGGAAATTATTACCTGAAAACAGAGACCGATCCAACAGGAGGAACAAGCTATACGATCTCGGGAACAAGCCAATTGTTGAGTGTTCCATACGCCATGTATGCTAAATCTTCCGGAAGTGGAGGAGGAGGTTTTACATTGCCATATTCTTCAACACAAAATAACGCTTCTACCTTATTTTCAATAGGAAATGACGGAGATGGAACTTCGATTGAAGGAGCGAATAATACTACAACTTCCAGTATTGCTGCAGTCCGCGGAATTGTATCAAACACTTCTCCAGGTGGTTTTTCTTCTGCAGTTCGAGGGATCAATAACGGAACCGGAGGATTAGGCATCGGAGTTTGGGGATCTCAGGCTGGTTCAGGCTGGGGAGTTTATGGAACAACACCAAACGGCTTAGGAGTTTACGGAAATGCCACAGCAAACGGATACGGAGTATATGCCAACAGTTTATCCGGAATAGGATTAATGGCAATGAGTAATAACGGTATTGCCGCCCAATTCTCCATTTCCAATAATGCAAATGCCAACAATGTGCTTAATGCCAATACTACAGGAAACGGGACAGTTATTAATGTAAACACTTCAGGAAGCGGAATAGGTGTTGAAAGTTATACAGGAGCAGGTTTTGCAGTACATGGAGCGACGAATTCTCAAACTTCTGCCGGAATTGTGGGTGATAATAACGGTGCCGGTGAAGCAATTGTAGGGAGAACGACCAGTGATATTGCAGGAGCAGTTGTTGGTAGAAATGATGGTGGAGGTTACGGAGTTCGAGGATTTGTAGCCACTAACCAATCAAATACAGGAATTGGTGTTTTCGGACAGGTAGGAATTAACGGAAGTACAGGTAGAGCAGGACGTTTTGAAAACAATAATCCGACCAATACAGAAGCTAATATTTTAGAAGTATATTCAAACTCAAATGGCAATATTCCAGATATGACTTTAGGAAATGCCGCCTCTTTTATAGTGGATAATACCAATAGTGTAGCTTCCGCATCATATTCTGAAATTAATTCTATCTTCGGAAATTTTGGAGCAAACGCTGTTACAGGAGTCAGTTCAGGAACGGGAGGAAGAGCAGGTTTATTCTATGCATCCAATAATTCGGGAAACGGAACAGCTTTGGTTGCTATTACTGATGGAAACGGAAATGCATTTACAGCAAATGCAGGAAAAGACGGAAACGGGATTGAAGCCAATGTCGACGGAGCAGGAAAAGCAGTTTACGGATGGGTTCCTTCTTATTCCACAGGAAAAGCAGCAGAATTCAGAATTTTTAATGATGATAATGAAAATACAGTACTTACTGCAAAAACCATAGGAAATGGTAATGCAGGAGAGTTTATGGTAGATAGAACGACAGGTACTTCTGCAGCTGTAAAAGGTGAGGTGAATTCGATTTTTTCCAATTTCGGAACCGCAGGTGTGTATGGTATTTCTTCAGGAACAGGCGGTTTTGCCGGGCTTTTTCATGCAAGTAATTCGGGAGGAAATGGCCCTGCTGTTTTGGCGATCACTGACGGAAATGGAAACGCAGTTACCGCAAATGCCGGCGGAAACGGAGATGGTATTGAAACTTCTGTTGATGGAGCCGGTAATGCGCTTTATGCCTGGACCCCAAATTTCAGTGCAGGAAAAGCGGCAAGATTTGCAAATTTTAATTCTTCAAACGGTCAGCCAACAGTTCATATTACGAATGTTGGAACAGGTTCCGGCCTTTTAATTAATCATACAGGTGCTTCCGGAAATTTAGTAATATTTCAGAGTGCCAGCACAAATATAGCCAGGATCAACAAAGCAGGAAGAGGTTTTTTCAATGGCGGCACACAAACCAGCGGTGCAGACGTTGCGGAAGTGTTCGATGTTGAAGGTCATATTTCACAATACGAAATGGGAGATATTCTGGTAATTTCCACTTCAAGCGACAGAGCAGTAGAAAAATCTTCAGAACCTTATTCAACATTAGTTGCCGGAGTATATGCTACAAAACCGGGTGTACTTTTGACCGAAGAAAATATTGATGCAGATATTTCGGATAAAGTTCCGATGGGTGTAATCGGAGTTATTCCTACAAAAGTTTGTTTGGAAGGCGGTGAAATCAAAAGAGGAGATTTGCTGGTAACATCTTCTGTCCCGGGTGTTGCCATGAAAGCTGATCCTGATAAAGTGAAAGTAGGACAGGTTATCGGGAAAGCACTTCAGGCTTATAACGAAAACGGAATCGGCAAAATCAATGTTTTAGTAAGTGTTAAATAAAATTAATAATCATGAAAAAAGTATATATCATCATCGTTATGTTTTCTGCTTCAGCGATTTTTTATGCTCAGGAAAACAAGGCAAAAGAAGAAATTCAGGCAGTTCCGGAAACCAATACAGAGTTTAATAAGCCTAAAGAAAGCAAATATGTAAAAAAAGATGACAAACAGCTTGCATCAGAATATGGCTTAGACACTTCACAGAAAAACGTCAATAAAGCAGCATCTGCAGGAGGAAAAGTCTATAACGGTTCCGGCTCGGAAATAGAATTTATCCGCTCTACAATGCCGGGGAACAAACCTCATCCAAACACAAATGCCAAAAATAAAAAAGCAGTGAAAGGACTTCCCAATACTGCAACTTTACAGGAAATAAAAGCAACCATTCCCAAAAAGTAAATTTTTTTTTGAAACCGCCGAAAGGCGGTTTTTTTGCTTTATTAATCTTGGGCACCTCATTCAAAATCTTTAATTTTATACACTTTAATTTTGAAACATTTTATCATGACTGTAAAAGAAAAAATTGCCTTGCTGCGCAAAGAAATGCAGGAAAAAAATATAGATGCTTTTGTTGTTTTCTCTGCTGATCCGCACATGAGTGAATATCTGCCGGAAGAATGGAAAGAAAGAGCATGGATTTCCGGGTTCTAAGGATCTGCCGGATTTGTGGTGGTTACCAAAGAAAAAGCCGGGCTTTGGACGGACGGAAGATATTTTGTACAGGCTGATATTGAATTAAAAGACACCGGGATTGATCTCATGAAAATGGGAGAGGAAGCAACACCAGAGTACATCAGCTGGATCATTTCCGAAATTCCGGAAGGAGGAAAAGTAGCGGTAAATGCCATTGCAACTTCTCATGCCAATTGGGAAGATCTTTATCAAAAGTTATCAGTTAAAAATATAGAATTATTGGATTTACCTTTATTAAAAGAAATCTGGACGGAAAGAAATCCGAATCCTGTGAAAAATCCAATCTTTGTGCATCCCGTTGAAAGAGCCGGAAAATCAGTTTCAGATAAAATTACGGAAATCCGTAAAAAAATGGAAGAACAGGGAGCAAGCGCACATATTATTTCCAGCCTTGATGATGTGGCGTGGACACTCAATCTACGTGGAAGCGATGTAGAAGCAAATCCTGTATTTTTAGGATATATTGTTCTTACAAAATTGGAAGCGGTACTCTTTGTAGACATTCACAAACTGACTCCTGAAGCCGTAAAGCAGCTTCATGATTCCCATGTGAAAATTCAGGAGT
>DAMDNI010000170.1:4762-6755 GCA_032083825.1 Bergeyella sp.
ATGAGTTTTATTCCTATCTTAAAGATTTTATCAACCAGAAAGTCCTTATTTCCCCCAACAGCAACCAATCTATTTTTGAAACATTAAAAGGAAAAAATAGTTTTGTTAAAGCACCTGTTCCCGGAAATTTGATGAAAGCCCAGAAAAATCAAGCAGAGCTGCAGGGTTTCCGAACTGTTATGGAAAGAGACGGTGTTGCAATGGTTAAATTTCTGTATTGGTTGACACATCATGCAGGAAAAGAACCGATGACAGAATTTTCTATCGGCGAAAAGCTCAGAGGTTTCCGTGCCGAGCAGGAAAACTTTGTAGGGGAAAGCTTCGGAAGCATTGTCGGATACAAAGATAATGGGGCAATTATGCACTATTCTGCTAAAAAAGAAGGCAGCAAAGAAGTTACAAACGAAGCTACAATTTTAATAGATTCCGGAGGACAATATCTGGAAGGAACTACGGATATTACAAGAACAATTGCTTTAGGCAATGATATTTCTGAAGAATTTAAAACCAATTATACTTTAGTTTTGCAAGGCATGATTCGTCTTTCACGTGTAAAATTTCCGAAAGGGACACGCGGAGTGCAGTTGGACGCTTTTGCAAGAATTCCGCTTTGGCTCAATGGTAAAGATTTCAACCACGGAACCGGACATGGTGTAGGAAGTTTTATGAACGTTCATGAAGGTCCGCAGAATATCAGGAAAGACCTTAATCCTCAGGAATTGCTTCCGGGAATGGTTTGTTCCAATGAGCCGGGATTTTATCTGGACTATCAATACGGTATCCGGCTTGAAAACTTGATTGCTGTCAGGGAATCCGAGAAAACTCAATTTGGGCAATTTTATGATTTTGAAACATTGACTTTCTGTCCTTTTTCAAAAGACCTGATTAAAAAAGAAATGCTGCTGGACGAAGAAGTTTTCTGGCTCAATGAATATCATAAAATCTGCGAAGAAAAAATCGGAAAACATTTAGAAGGTGATCTTAAAAACTGGTTCCTAGAATTGGTGAAACCATTGTAACCGAAAACTGAATAATCACCAAAATTGTTATTCTGAATGTGATAAAAAATTAAGGTTTCTTATTCTTGAGAATAACAATTTTGGTTTTATTTTATAAGCTTTCGACAGTCATTCCTTCATGCGTGATGATTAAACTTTCAGTTGCAAATGCAGAATTATTTCCCAACAGAACAGGCCCGATATATTTTACAGGAAAACAGTTTTTTAGTTTCCAAATAATGATAGGTTCATGATTTTCATTGAGGAGAGAAATTGTCAGGTCTCTTCGTTCCACCTTCCCAAAACTTCGGGTATTAATCCAATTAAAAAAATCATTATCGCCTTTATTGATGGTTCTTTTTAACGTAATATCTGAAAATCGAAGTAATCCCGGAGCTTTGATTTCGGATTCTTCGGGAGAGCTTCCGTTTCTAATAGTAATGGTTTCAATTTCAATATCCAACCCGGATATTTCTAAAAAATCGGTTCTGTTTCCGCCCCAATTTACATTAAAATGGTAGCGATTGATGAGCTTTAAAGACATAGGTAAAAGTTTTTATTTTTCTAAAAGTACAAAAAAATCAAGGAAATAAATTAAAATTCTTCGTTCTTAAAATCAAGAATGATAATCATTAACTTTGCAAAATGAATCACGACACAATCTGTGCATTAGCTACAGCCAACGGAATTGGAGCTATCGGAATTATCAGAATTTCCGGTAATGAATCTTTTGAAATCGTCAACAAGATTTTTGAAGGAAAGGATCTAACGAAAGTGAAATCACATAGCATTCATTATGGATTTATCGTAGATAAGGATAGCCAAGTTTTCGACTTTACTCATACTGACAATCAAGAATCGACAACCAAAAACGAAATTATAGATGAGGTTATGGTTTCCATTTTCCATGCTCCGAAAACCTTTACGAAAGAAAACTCGGTGGAAATTTCTTTTCATGGTTCACCCTACATTGGCAAAAAAATTCTGGAAGTTTT
>DAMDNI010000171.1:0-1068 GCA_032083825.1 Bergeyella sp.
AATGGATAAGGACGATAAAATGTTCGGAAGATAAATGAATTTGAAATCAGATGTTTGAGATTTGGAATTAAAAAAAATCTCAGCCCACAAATCTGTAATCTAATATTATGAAAGACAACGAATTATCAAACATACTCAACCAATACGACACCAAGGAACAGATTGACGGCCAGTTATATACGTTAAATCTTGGTCCTACTCACCCTGCTACTCACGGGATTTTTCAGAATGTTCTTACAATGGATGGTGAAAGAATCCTGCATTCTGAGCAGACGGTTGGTTATATTCACAGAGCTTTTGAAAAAATTTCTGAAAGAAGAAATTTTACCCAGATTACCACGCTTACAGACAGGATGAACTATTGTTCTGCACCTATTAATAATTTCGGATGGCATTTGACTGTCGAAAAATTGCTAGGGATCGAAGTTCCGAAACGTGTAGATTATCTTCGTGTAATCATCATGGAATTGGCAAGAATCGGTGACCATCTAATCTGTAACGGAGTAACAGGAATGGATGCAGGAGCAATTACCGGACTTACCTATATGTTCATCGAAAGAGAACGTATTTATGATATTTATGAACAGATTTGTGGAGCAAGAATGACCACAAATATGGGAAGAATCGGAGGCTTTGAAAGAGATATAACTCCGAAATTCCATGAACTTCTAAAAGATTTCCTAAAAACTTTTCCTCCAAGATTCGCGGAATTCTGCAAACTTTTGGAAAGAAACAGGATTTTTATGGATAGAGTAATTGATGTCGGAGCAATTTCTGCGGAAAGAGCTTTAAGCTACGGATTTACCGGTCCAAATTTAAGAGCTGCAGGAGTTGATTATGATGTGAGAATTGCACAACCATATTCCTCTTATCAGGATTTTGATTTTACAATTCCTGTAGGAACTTCCGGAGACACTTATGACCGTTTTATGGTACGCCAGCAGGAAGTTTGGGAATCTATCAAAATCATTGAGCAAGCCTACAAAAACCTTCCGGACGGAGATTTCCATGCAGATGTCCCTCATTTTTATCTCCCGGAAAAAGCCGACGTTTATAATAAAATGGAAG
>DAMDNI010000171.1:1078-6713 GCA_032083825.1 Bergeyella sp.
TTAATCTACCATTTCAAAATCGTAATGGGAGAAACTGAAATTCCTAAAGGCGAAGTATATCACGCTGTTGAAGGAGGTAACGGTGAATTAGGATTCTATTTGGTAAGTGATGGAGGAAGAAGCCCGTATAGACTGCATTTCAGAAGGCCGTGTTTCATTTATTACCAGGCATATCCTGAAATGATTACCGGCGCTGTAATTTCCGATGCCATTGTTACCATGTGCAGCATGAATGTTATTGCAGGAGAACTGGACGCATAAAATTGTGAAAAATATCATTGTGAAATGTCGTCATAATTTTACAATGAACAAAATAAATCATTAGTACATTGTACTTTGTACAATAATACAAGTAAATAAAAATGAGCGAAACTATTGTTTTTAAACCTGAGGCTCTTGAACAGGTAAATAAAATTATCGCACGATATCCAGAAGGCAGACAAAAATCTGCATTAATTCCGGTACTGCACGTCGCACAAAAAGAATTCGGAGGATGGCTAGACGTTCCTGTCATGGATTATGTTGCAGAAGTTCTTTCCATAAAACCGATTGAAGTATATGAGGTAGCTACTTTCTATACCATGTTCAATATGAAGCCGGTAGGAAAATATGTTTTAGAAGTTTGCAGAACAGGGCCTTGCATGGTTTCTGGAAGTGAAAAAATATTAAATCATATCCGTACTAAGTTGAATATCAAAGACGGAGAAACTACAGAAGACGGATTATTCACGCTGAAACCTGCAGAATGTCTCGGAGCTTGTGGCTATGCTCCCATGATGCAGTTAGGAAAATTTTATCACGAAAATCTAACGATTGAAAAAGTAGACGAAATCCTTGAACTATGTAAGCAGGGAGCCGTTGCTTTAGATTAAATCAATATAAAATGAGTAAAAAACTTTTACTTAAAGACGCACATGTAGAAGGAATACGCTACTTCGATGTCTACAGAAAACAAGGTGGATACGAAGCTGCGGAAAAAGCCTTGAAAATGACTCCTGAAGAAATTTTGGAAGAAGTAAAAACATCAGGACTTAGAGGTCGTGGGGGCGCAGGTTTTCCAACAGGTATGAAATGGAGCTTTCTGGCAAAACCAGAAGGAGTTCCGAGACACTTAGTGGTGAATGCCGATGAATCCGAGCCGGGAACTTTCAAAGACCGATATTTAATGGAGTTCATTCCTCATCTTTTGATAGAAGGAATGCTCATTTCATCTTATACATTAGGATCGAATACATCCTATATTTACATCAGAGGAGAATACTCATGGATTCCTGATATTTTAGAGCAAGCAATTGACGAAGCCAAAGCTGCAGGTTTTTTAGGGAAAAATATTTTGGGAACAGGTTTCGATCTTGAAATCTATGTTCAGAGAGGAGCCGGAGCTTACATTTGCGGTGAGGAAACCGCTCTTTTGGAATCGTTGGAAGGCAGAAGAGGAAATCCTAGACTGAAACCGCCTTTTCCTGCTGTAAAAGGACTTTGGGAAAGACCAACAGTAGTAAATAATGTTGAATCTATTGCTGCTATTGTACCGATTATCAATATCACAGGAGCAGAATATGCCAAAATCGGAGTAGGAAGATCTACAGGAACAAAATTAATCTCAGCCTGCGGAAATATCAATAAACCAGGAGTTTACGAAATTGATATGACCATTACAGTTGAAGAATTTATCTATTCCGAGGAATATTGCGGAGGAATTCCGAACGGAAAAAAATTAAAAGCTTGTATCCCTGGTGGAAGTTCAGTTCCTATTGTTCCTGCAAATCTTTTACTGAAAACTATTAATGGTGAACCAAGATATATGAATTACGAATCATTGGCAGATGGTGGCTTTGCTACTGGAACAATGATGGGTTCAGGAGGTTTTATTGTTTTGGATGAAGACCAATGTGTTGTGGAACACACCATGACTTTAGCAAGATTTTATAACCACGAAAGTTGTGGACAATGTACACCTTGCCGTGAAGGTACAGGCTGGATGTACAAAATATTGAAAAAAATAGAGAATGGACAAGGGAAAATGGAAGACATTGATTTGCTTTGGGACATCCAGAGAAAAATCGAAGGAAATACCATTTGTCCTTTGGGTGATGCAGCAGCATGGCCGGTTGCGGCAGCCATTCGTCATTTCCGTGACGAGTTTGAGTGGCATGTGAAAAATCCGGAATTAAGCCAAACGCAGAATTATGGTTTAGCGAATTACGCAGATCCGATTCCGGCTGTAACCAATAATTAAAAAATAAATTAAAATAGAATTTGTAAATTACAGATTGAGAAGGAATAATGAAGAAGTTCTTTGAAATGTTTTTTGTATTTTTTGTCGGAATAGTATGTATATCCGGACAAAAAAAAGACACCGTCAGCACAATTGAATATCAAAAAAAAAACAGTTTTTCCAAAGGAACAATGTTTGTTTTTTGGGGCTGGAACAGAGCCGGATTCAGCAAATCAGATATTCGGTTTAAAGGAAATGGATATGACTTTACACTGGAAAATATTGTGGCGCATGACAGGCCCTCTCCTCTTAGCTGGGATTATATCAATCCGGGAGAAGTTTCAAAGCCGCAGTTCAATTTCAGATTTGCATATTTTTTAAAGGATAATCTTGCACTTGTTGTAGGAACAGATCATATGAAATATGTGATGGATCAGAACCAAACTGCAAATTTTAAAGGAAATATTTCTGACCCGGTTTATGCAGGTATGGTTCATAATGGTCAGATAGATTTGTCTGACGAACAATTTTTGACCTTCGAACATACAGACGGCCTGAATTATGTAAATGCAGGTGTTGAAAAATACAAAAACCTATTAACAAAAAAGAATTTTGACATTTTTTGGGCTTACGGAGCCGGTGCAGGTGTTCTTTTCCCTAAAAGTAATGTTAAAATTTTTGGAAACGAAAGAAGCGATAGGTTTCATATAGCAGGATTCGGTTTGGATGCAAGAGCCAACATGAATTTTCTATTATGGCACCGTCTTTTGGCAAGAGTAGAAGGAAAATTCGGATATATTAATATGCCGGATATCAAAACCACTCTTAATAATAAGCCTGATAAAGCCAGTCAGGATTTCGTATTCTACCAAGTTAATTTTGGAGTTGGATACGTTTTTAATATAAAGAAAAATAATCAATAAGACTATTGCTTAACGCATATAGCCCAAAGCATAAGATATGAGCGAAGAAGTCAAAAAATTTAAAATAACCATAGACGGACAAACTACCGAAGTTTTACCGGGCACTTCTATCTTAGAAGCAGCCAGACAAATCGGAGGAAAATCTGTACCGCCCGCAATGTGCTACTACAGCAAGCTGGAAACCAGCGGTGGAAGATGCAGAACTTGTCTTGTAGAAGTTTCCAAAGGTTCTGAAGCAGATCCAAGGCCGATGCCCAAATTGGTGGCAAGCTGCCGTACAAATGTTATGGACGGCATGGAAGTAAAAAACCTTACTTCCGAAAAAGCACAGGAAGGCAGAAAAGCAGTTACCGAATTTCTTTTGGTCAATCACCCTTTAGATTGCCCGGTTTGTGATCAAGCAGGTGAATGTCATCTTCAGGATTTGGGGTATGAGCACGGAGTTGTAGATACAAGAACTGAATTTGAAAGGAATACATTCGATGCTGATGATTTAGGGCCATACATCAAGCTTAATATGAATCGCTGTATTCTTTGTGCAAGATGCGTACTCGCTGCTAATCAATTGACAGAAAAACGTGAACACGGGATTTTGTTCCGAGGAGATCATGCAGAGATATCAACCATGTTGAATAAAGCTCTGGACAACGATTTTATCGGAAACGTAATTGATGTTTGCCCTGTTGGAGCTTTAACCGACAGAACCGCTCGTTTTGCAAGCAGAGTCTGGTTTACAAAACCCACGAATGCAACCTGCAAATGCGAAAAATGTTCAGGAAAAGCAACTCTTTGGATGAAAGGAGACGAGATTATTCGTGTTACAGGAAGAAAAGACCAATGGGGAGAAGTAGAAGACTGGATCTGTAATGAATGCCGTTTCGAAAGAAAAGATTTAAAATACTGGAATATTGAAGGACCTAGACATATTGACAGACATTCAGTAATTTCATTGAATCATTACGAAAAGAAAACAGACAGCTATAATCTTTTGGAGAATCCTGATGCAAAAGAAATCAGTGAAAAAGATGAAGAACACGTTGAGAATAAATAAAATTTGAAAAGAGATAATCTGAATATCTGAAATTAAAATTCAGATTCAAAATTCAGATTTAAAAAAAATAATATGGATTTACTTACCTTTAAAATCGTACTGGTACTCGCCTTATTTCTACTTGCGCTTACCGTTGCTGCTTATTCAACCTGGGCAGAACGTAAAGTGGCAGCTATTATGCAGGACAGAATCGGACCAAACAGAGCAGGGCCATTCGGATTGCTACAGCCTTTGGCAGATGGTGGTAAATTTTTCTTTAAAGAAGATTTTACTCCGGCAAATGCAGAAAAATTCCTTTTTATTATTGGTCCTTCCATTGTAATGTTTATTTCTCTGCTTACCGGTGCTGTAATTCCTTGGGGAAAATCACTGAATATTGCAGGACATTCTTTTGATCTTCAGGTAGCAAATATTGATATCGGTGTTTTATATATTTTAGGTTTAGCTTCCGTTTCCGTATACGGTATGATGTTGGGAGGCTGGGCTTCAAACAATAAATATTCATTAATCGGTGCCATTCGTGCAAGTTCTCAGATGATTTCTTACGAATTGGCGATGGGACTTTCATTATTGGCGATTATTATGATGAGCGGTTCTCTTGACCTGAAAACAGTTGTTGAACAGCAGACTCACGGGAAAATATGGGGAATTATCCCAGAAATCTCCGGATTGAACTGGAATATTTTCTATCAGCCGGTCGCTTTTTTCATCTTCATCATTGCGGCTTTAGCAGAATGCAACCGTCACCCTTTTGATTTACCTGAATGTGAATCCGAGCTGGTTACCGGATATTCTACAGAATATTCTTCCATGAAATTGGGATTGTATATGTTCGGAGAATATGTAAATATGTTTATTTCCAATGCTTTGATTACAGTTTTATTTTTCGGAGGCTACAATTATCCGGGAATTGACTGGGTTACAGAAAATTGGGGAGAAAATGCAGCAGGAATTTTAAGCGTTGCTTCGTTCCTGATCAAAGTATTTTTCGGAATATTCCTTTTCATGTGGATTAGATGGACGATACCGAGATTCCGTTATGATCAGCTGATGCATATCGGATGGAAAAAACTGATTCCGTTTGCCTTGATCAACCTTATCATTACAGGTGCAGTCATTTTATTCTTTATGAATAAATAATAAAATTTGAAGTTAAAAATTTGAAGTTTGGAACCAAGCTCAAATCTAAATACGAAATTTAAAATGAAATTAACCAACAGATCAAAAGTAGTCTCAAATAAAAAAATGACTTTCGCAGAAAGCATTTATTTCCCTGCTATTTTCCAGGGAATGGGGATTACTTTAAAGCATATGTTCAAAAAACCTCCTACCGTTTCTTACCCTGAAGAAGAAAGACCAAGAGCGAAAGTATGGAGAGGACAACATGTTTTGAAGCGTGACGAAGAAGGCAGAGAAAGATGTACAGCCTGCGGACTTTGTGCC
>DAMDNI010000172.1:0-544 GCA_032083825.1 Bergeyella sp.
CAATTCAACCACTTCCTGCAGTACTTTTTGAGAGACAAAATTCATAAAATCTTCCCGCTCCATATAAGGAAGGAAAAGTTTTGATGTTTTCTGAATATCACCAATTCTGATAGAATAATAAACCAATCCGATTTTATTACTGAATTCATCACTTTTAGGCCCGGCAACTCCTGTTGTGGAAACTGCAATGTCAGTATTAAATAATTTCTGACATCCAAAACTCATCGCTTCTGCCACTTCTTCGGAAACAACAGTATGCCGGTCAATCATTTCTTTCGGAACGTTAAGGATTTCGGTTTTTTTATCTGTCATATAGGTGCAGATTCCGCCTGCGAAATAGTTTGAACTTCCAGGAACCGAAGTAAGAAGCCTTGAAATTTCACCACCAGTACAGCTTTCTGCTGAAGAAATCGTAAGATTACGTTCTTTTAAGATGTCGTGAAGAATTGATTCTATTTTATCGCCGCTTTTTGCGATGATGTTTTCGCTGATAATGCTTTCCAGCTTTTTGACTTCAAGATCCAAAAGATGATTCAGTTCGTCT
>DAMDNI010000172.1:554-6709 GCA_032083825.1 Bergeyella sp.
GATTTTCTCCTGTGGAAGTAATTCTGAGCTTGATCCTGTTTCCGACCGGAAGATATGACAAAGAGGTATTGTGTGGAAGAGCGAGTTCCCAGTCTTCGATTTTCAGGGCAAGAAGGCTTTCCGGAACTCCGACAACGGAAATAATGCGAGTTTCAATGAAGTGAAGTTCAAATTTTTCTTTAAGAACAGGAATAATTTTTTCTTTAATTAAAGGCTTTACTTCGTAGGGAACACCGGGAAGACAAAAAACCGTTTTCCCGTTTTGTTCAATCATCTGGCAAGGTGCAGTTCCGTTTTCGTTCTGGATAACTTTTGCTGTGGAAAGGATTTCGGCTTGGCTTATATTAATGTCAAGCAAATAAGCACGTTTTCTTTTTTCAAGCAGATTTTTGAGATGCTGAAATGTAGCTTCATCTAAAACTAGTGTATCATTAAAAAATTCTGCAAATGCTTTTTTGGTCTTATCGTCTCTGGTTGGCCCTAAACCTCCTGTTGTAATTACTAAATCTGTAATCTCAAAAGCGGATTTCAGAGTTGATTTGATGATTTCAATTTCGTCGGAGATGGTAAAAATCTGTTCGACTTTAATTCCTATATTTTTAAGTTCGGCTGCAATGAAATTTGAATTGGTATCAACGGTGTTTCCGGAGAGAATCTCGTCTCCGATCGTGATGAGAACTGCATTCATTAAGAAGTAAATTTTGCTTCAAATTTCGGAAATTTTTTAATCATCAAAAAATTAAGAACATTGAGAAAATGAGTTTGCTTATTTTATGGAAGCTATTTTTTAAAACATTCATTGTTTTAGTCAATTATGGTTCACCCAAATTAATTTTGATGTATCATAGCCTAATTGCTGCGCTTTTTTCAAAAAACGTTCTTTTACATTTTCGGGCAGCCTTTTTTCCCGGGAAAGAAACCAAATGTAATCAAGATTTTTTCCTACCACTAAGGCATATTTGTAATCTGCATCAAGATCAATAACGTTATAACCCGCCCAAAACGGTTTAAAAAAGGAAACCTTCAGACGAGCTTCATTTTCGGAATTTACGAAACGAGCTTCGCCTGTACTTTGTTTCCATTCTTTTTTTATGTAATCGTAGCCGCGGTTCTGAACCATTATAGTTCCGTCCGGATTTTGGGAGTAAGTGGCGGTTACGTTATCCATATTTTTTTCAAAACGATAATCGAAACGTGCGATCTCGTACCATTTTCCGAGATATTTTTCTGAATCAAAACCCTGAATTGCTGTTGCTCCTTTTGGAATTCCTGTTGAGCAGGAGTGTAAAAATAAAATGCCTAAAATCCCGAGAGAAACAGGAACGGCTATTTTAGTAAGAGTAGAGGATTTCATAATTTTAAATTTTACAAGTAAAAGATGTGCAATTCGGCTTTTTGCCGCTCGCTTCGCTCGCGTTCTTTAAACTTCAAATATAAAATCTTTGTGAATGGCAATCTTTACAAAATTTTCGTTTAAACTTTTATAATCAAGTCCGGTAAACCGGGAAAATGCGGGCAGGATTAATTGATTTTCGGAATAAGCAAAACAAGGAAGCTTGATTCGCTGGATTTTTTTCTGTTCAAAAACAATTCCGGGATGGAGGTGTCCTGAAATGACAAATTTATCAGAAATTTCCTGAGGCTCATGAATGAAGACAAAGGGGAAGATTTCCAGTTTTTTTTCAAAAATATCGATGCAGGCTTCTTCAGAGATTTTGTGCGAAAACCGGTCGTGGTTTCCTTTGATTAAAATGATTTTCAGATGTGGGAATTTTTTTCTCCAGTTGCAGAATATATCAAAATCAGAATTTTTACCGGCATGCAGAAGATCTCCGACAATCAGGATGCTTTCTGCCTGAAAATATTGAACCAGCTTTTCTAGATTATCCAGATCTTCAACCAGAATCCCGGAAGAAACTGCAATCCCGTTTTTACGGAAGTGTGCGGCTTTCCCGATGTGAAGGTCACTGATGATCAGCGCTTTCTCGCGTTTCCAGAAAATGGCTTTGAGATTGGTGAAAATCAAGGTTTCGTTCAGGATATTTTTGGATAGGGTTTTAATCATTTTCAGGTTGCAAAAATCACGAAAGTTTTTGAGAAATAAAAATTAAAGGCTCATTGTTTCTTTAATTCTATCGTTGATTTTTAGTTCTTTTTTTCAAAGCTTCTTCCTGCATTTTTCGTACTCTTGCGGCCAAATCTTCACTGCTGAGCGTTGCACGGAGACTATCAACTTTTATAGGAAAGCTTAACGGGGTAAAAGCATTGGCATGTTTGAGAATAATAGTGGACTTCTCAATTCTTTTAAAAGCTTCCATCAATCGTGCTTCCTCGATCTGCTGGTTGAAAACTTCAGCATAAGCTTGTTTCAGCAAAAGATTTTCAGGATCAAAATCTTCAAGGACATTAAAAATTAATCCCGAACTTGCCTGAAGGCTTTTGTTCGATTTCTGCTGCCCGGGAAAAGTCTGGATTACCATTCCTGAAATGACGGCAATATCACGGAATTTCCGCCTTGCCATTTCTGTTGCATTGATGCTCCCCATAACATCCTGAATAAGATTTTCTTTTGAAAGGATTTTTTTCAGATTATTTTCATCTATGGGGATTTCCTGATTGGCAAGCAATTCAAAACCATAATCATTCATCGCCATTGAAAATGAAATGGGAGAGATTTTTGAAATCCTGTGTGCAATAAGTGCTGCCATCACTTCGTGAATCAAACGCCCTTCAAAAGGGTACATGAAAAGATGATAGCCGTCACGGGTTTTGATCATTTCGACCAAAAATTCATTTTTATCGGGAATATGTGAACGTTCCTGCTGGCTTATCAGCAATGGATGAAGGAATTGAAGTTCCTGTTCGGAAGATTTTGCCTGCAGGCTTTCGGATAGTTTTTGTCTTAAAAATTGTGATAGATAAGACGTAAGCGGAAGCCTTCCTCCCAAATAGCTCGGGATCATCGCTTTTCCTTTTGAATTCCGTACATAAACGGTCATTTCTTTGCTGTGTGAAACCTCCAAGACTCTTCCTGCAAGAATGAATTTATCTTCTTTCTTTAATTTTGAAATAAAATATTCCTCAATCATTCCGATGTAGCCTCCTCCAACAAATTTCACCTTCATCATGGCATCGCTCACAATTGCTCCAATGTTCATACGGTGCAGCATTGCAATTCTTCTTGAAGTGACTTTGTACATATTTTTTTCAATCATGACCTTGTGAAATTCTTCGTAACTTTTTAAAGAGCCGCCGGTTGTGATGAATTTCAACAGCCAATTCCATTCTTCGGCTGTTATATCTTTGAATGCATGAGTTTTTTTTATTTGGATAAAAGTTTCTTTTTCTTTAAAACCATCACCAACAGCTAAAGTGACAAGGAACTGAATCAAAACATCAAAAGTGAGGATCATGGGTTCACGAGGTTCAACGATTTTCTGATTGATTGCTTCTTTCAGGGCAGCAACTTCGATGAGCTCGAGAGAATGAGTGGGAACAAAGTATATTTTTGAAGTTTCAAAAGGAGAGTGTCCGCTTCGTCCTGCCCGTTGCAAAAACCTTGCTACACCTTTGCTGGAACCGATCTGGATTACGGTGTCCACGGGTTTGAAATCTACTCCTAAATCGAGAGAAGAGGTGGAAACTACTGCTTTCAGATAACCTGAACTCAGATTTTCCTCGATCCAGATTCGTAATTCTTTATCAATAGAACTATGATGAATCGCAATCTGCCCTGCAAAATCAGGATATTGATGTAATAAAAGCTGATACCACATCTCAGCTTGGCTTCTTGTATTGGTAAAAACCAGGGTTGTTTTACTTTCCAGAATAATGGGAACGACTTTGTCGGCGAGTTTTGCTCCTAAATGTCCTGCCCAAGGTAGAATTTCTACTTCATTCGGGAAAACTGGGAGAATTTCGATTTTCTTTTTTTCTTGGGCAACCACTCTTGTTTTTTTGATTTTGTATGGAATTAAAACTTCCATGGCTTCATCGAGATTTCCGATGGTTGCTGTAATGCTCCAAATTTTGAGTTTTTTCTGATAGCTGAAAATTCTTGAAACAGCAAGTTCTGTCAGTACGCCACGTTTTGTACCAAGCAGCTCATGCCATTCATCAACTGCAATGCATTTTAGATTTTTAAAAAATTTCTGATGCTGTTTCTGAGCCAATAATAAGTGCAGGCTTTCAGGTGTAATGAGTAGAATGTCAGGCATTTTTTTTGTTTGCTTCGCTCGTTCTTCTTTGGGAGTGTCGCCATTTCTGACGCCAACTTCCCAGTCAAGCCCGATTTCTTCTAACGCTTCACTCATTGCTTTTGCAATATCTTTTGCGAGCGCACGAAGCGGAGTGATCCAAAGCAGTTTCATCCCGTTGCTGTAATTTTCCGGCTGGTTCATGAAATCAATAATTACAGCTAGGAAAACCGAAAATGTTTTCCCGAATCCGGTAGGTGCGATGACCATTCCGCTATAGTTTTCTGAAAATTTTTCCCAAGTTTCTTTTTGAAATCCGAAAGGTGAAATGCCTTTTTCAATCATCCAATTCTGAATGATTGTATAGCCTTCGGATGTTTGAAAATTTTTCAATATTATATTTTCAATTTTTATTTTCTTCTTCTATTTTTAATTATTTTATCAGCTTTTTCACTTCTTCCAGTTCATCAATTTCACTGACGGTTTTATCATGACGCCAACGGACAATCCTTGGAAATCGCAAAGCAACGCCGCTTTTGTGTCGGCTGCTAAAACCAATTCCTTCAAAGGCAATTTCAAAAACAAGTTCGGCTTTTACAGTTCTTACTGGCCCAAATTTCTCAATGGAATTTTTGGTTACAAATCGGCTGACTTCCATAATTTCTTTATCCGTCAAACCGGAATATGCTTTTGCAATTGTTACTAATTTTTCGCCGTCTTTCACTGCAAAAGTGTAGTCGGTGTAATAGCTGCTTCTTCGTCCGCTTCCTTTTTGAGCGTAAATGAGAACTGCATCAATGGTTAATGCATCTACTTTCCATTTCCACCAGTCGCCTTTTTTTCTTCCGGAATGGTATTTTGAATCTTGATGTTTCAGCATCAGGCCTTCCGAATTAATTTCTCTTGATTTTGAACGGATCTCGGGAAGTTTCTCCCATTTTTCTGCATCAATGATTTGAGAAAGGAGGATTCTTTCGTTTGGATTCTGCTGAACCAGGTTTTCCAGGATTTTTCGTCTTTCTTTTAATGTTTTTTCCCTTAAATCTACATTTTCGTGCTCAAGAATATCATAAACGAAAACATTGACGGGAATTTCTTCCATCATCTTTTTGGTGATATTTTTACGGTTAAGGCGTTTCTGGAGCTCATTGAAATTCAGAACCTGCGAATCTTTTACTGCAAGAATTTCTCCGTCGATCACAAAGTTTCCTGAAAAGTTTTTTAATGTTTCCTCAATTTCCGGGAATTGCGAGGTGACCAACTCTTCACCTCTTGACCAGATAAAAATTTCGTCATTTCTTTTAATCAGCTGTCCGCGGATCCCGTCCCATTTGTATTCTGCCTGCCAGTCTTTTTTTTCTCCCAAGTCATGAATTTCTTTTTCGAGCGGATAGGCAAGGCAAAAAGGGTAAGGTTTGGAATTATCGGGGTTGATGTTCGTCCCTTCAATCAACTCAGTGAAATCAATATTTCCGATTTCCCATTTTCCCATGATGGAATGCATCAGCTGGCTTTGCTCCTGTTCAGAATATTTTGCAAGTGCATTGATCAGAAGTTTTTTTGAAACTCCTATCCGGAAGCTTCCGCCAATGAGTTTATTAAAGATGAAGCGTTCTGTATAATCTAATCCGCCCCAGCTTTCGATAACGAAATTTTTCTTTTCTTCATCGGATTTATCTTTTAAATCAATCAATTCATTCATCCATTGTGTTAAGGATTTATCAATTCGATGTTCTGCAGGCGGCAGAATTAAGGAAAGTGTCTCTCCCAAATCTCCGACTGATGAATAACTTTCTACGAAAAGCCATTCCGGAAGTTGGGTGATTTCCAAAGCCCATTGTTTTAGAAAATTTGTGTTTACCGGACGTTTTGGACGTTTTCCTGTAAAAAGTGCGAGAAACCATAATTTATCTGTATCCGGAGCGATTTCCAGATACTGAATAATGGCCTCAATCTTAG
>DAMDNI010000173.1:0-6694 GCA_032083825.1 Bergeyella sp.
AATGCGACTTTAAATGTCGGTGTTTCGCCAATCGAAATTAAGGAAGTTTTGTACCAATCTGTTCCGTATGTCGGCATTTCCAAAGTGATTGATTTCATTAATGCAACCAACGAAATCTTTACACAGCACAATATTGCTTTGCCATTGGAAAGTCAATCCACGACAAATCCAACCAATCGGCAAGAAATCGGTTTAGCCAAACAAAAAGAAATTTTCGGCAACCGAATCGACGACATGTATAAAAATTCACCTAAAGATTTATTGCATATTCAGGAATATTTATCGGCGAATTGTTTTGGCGATTACGTTACCCGAAAAGGTTTGGATGTAAAAACCCGAGAATTACTCACACTTTCCTTTCTCGTTGCTTTGGGCGGAACCGAAAGTCAGATTAAAGGGCATATTCAGGGAAATGCAAATGTTGGCAACGACAGACAAACCTTGATTAATCTTTTCACGCAGTTGTTGCCGTATGTCGGTTATCCAAGAACGCTGAATGCGATTGGTTGTCTGAATGAAATTTTACCGCCAAAATAATTTCAAAATGAAGAAACTGCTTCTAATTGTCATTCTATTGATGAGCGTAAACGTCTATTCTCAACAAAATACCTTGCTCGTCCGAATTTTGGAAATCGAAATTTATCCCGAATTTTTGGAAGAATACAATGCGATTCTGAACGAAGAAGTTTCCATCTCGATGAATATTGAAAAAGGCGTGATTGCAATCATTCCGATGCAGGAAGAAAAAACGCCGACAGAATTTACGCTTTTAGAAATTTATGCCGACCAAGATGCGTATCAATCGCATCTGAAAACGCCGCATTTTCAATATTATAAAACAACGACTTTAAAGATGGTTAAATCATTAACGTTGATTACCGAGAATACGATTAAAGAAGAAACATTATCAAGAATTTTCAATAAAATAAAACAATAAATTATCATTAAAAATGAGCACACAAGAAATAAAAGCCTACGGAACCGTTTCTCCGGAAGAAGTGTTAAAAGAAATCACGATTAACCGCAGAACCGTTCAACCACACGATGTGGAATTTGAAGTGTTGTATTGCGGAATTTGCCATTCCGATTTACACCAAATCAAAGGTGATTTTGGTCCGTTTCCACCGCCAATTGTTCCCGGTCACGAAATTGTAGGGAGAGTAACCGCAGTTGGTGAACATGTGACAAGTTTCAAAGTTGGCGATTTGGCAGCCGTTGGTTGTATTGTAGACAGTTGCGGACATTGCGAATATTGCAACGAAGGCGTTGAACAATTTTGTGATGAAGGTGTAACGTTTTCATTCAATAGTCCGGATAAAATTTCTGGAGGACAAACATTTGGTGGATTTTCCAAAACCTATGTTTGCAACGAAAAATACGTATTACACATGCCTGCATTTGAAAATTTGGCAGCGGCAGCACCTTTGCTTTGTGCGGGAATTACGGTGTATTCTCCATTGAAACATTGGGGAGTCGGTCCTGGAAAAAAAGTAGGAATTTTAGGCATCGGTGGTTTAGGACACATGGCGATTAAAATTGCAAAAGCGATGGGCGCAGAAGTCACTGTTTTCACCACTTCTCCGAACAAAGTAGAAGATGCAAAACGTTTGGGTGCCGACAACGCCGTTTTATCTTCAGACGCTGAAGAAATGGCAAAATATTCCAGAAAATTAGATGTTATCATCGACACTGTTTCGGCTAAGCATGATGTAAACGTTTATTTGAATTTATTGCGATTAAACGGAAGCGTAGTTTTGGTTGGTTTACCGCCGGAAGCATTGGAAATTGGAGCATTTAGTGTAGTAAATGGAAACAGAAGTTTCTCCGGTTCGAACATTGGAGGAATTGCCGAAACACAAGAAATGTTGGATTTCTGTTTTGAACACAACATTACAGCCGACAGCGAAATTATTCCGATTGATTATGTGAACACGGCTTTTGAACGTTTGGAAAAAAACGACGTGAAATATAGATTTGTGATTGATATGGCGAGTTTGAAGAATTAAAAAATAAAAAAATCTTTAGAATAACCATTTTAGTTATGTAAAAAGTTGATTTGGTTATATTCATTTTAAGAATGATACTGAATTTTGTATCAACAAAAATTTAGAAAATGAATATAGTAATTACAGGCTCTTTAGGGAATATAGGAAAGCCTCTTGCTGAGAATTTGATTAAAAAAGGAAATAAAGTAACCCTTATCAGCAGCAGCAACGACAAGGTATTGAATATTGGAGCATTAGGTGCAAATGCTGCTATTGGTTCCGTGTTGGATACTGAGTTTTTAACTCAGACATTCAATGGAGCAGATGCTGTATTTTGCATGACTCCTCCTAACTATTCAAAGCCTGATCAAATTGCTTATTATAAAAGTGTAGGAAAATCCTATGAAAATGAAATTAAAGCCTCAGGTGTAAAAAGGGTAGTACATCTTAGCAGCTATGGAGCACATTTACCTTCAGGAACGGGTTTTATCAATGGTTCTTATTTCGTTGAGCAGATACTGAATTCTGTTCCTGGTATTGCTTTGACTCATCTTCGGCCGACATTCTTTTACTACAATCTGCTTGCTTTTTCGGATATGATAAAATCAGCAGGATTTATAGGTTCAATTTATGGAGGAGAAGATAAACTGACCATGGTTTCCCCAAAAGATATTGCTTCAGCAGCGGCAGAAGAATTATTGGATTCCGAAAAAACAAGAGCTTTTCGTTATATTGCCAGCGATGACAGGACTTGCAGCGAAATAGCATCAATCCTAGGAAGAGCTATAGGTAAACCGGATTTGAAATGGCTCATCTTGTCGAAAGAAGTGGTGATAAATGCCATGAAAAACCACGGAATGAATGAAGATGCTGCCGCTAAATATGTGGAATTGGGCGCAGCCATCCATACCGGAAAATTACGAGAAGACTATGATCTGAATAAGCCTGAATTCGGTAAAGTAAGGCTGGAAGATTATGCATCCGAATTTGCAAAAATATATCATAGTAAATCAGTAAATTCACCAAATGAGCAATAATCTGCCAATACGGATAAAAAATATACAAGAATTTCATAAGTTCCGGCAGCTTCCGCCGCCGGAACATCCTTTGATCAGTGTGGTTGATTACAGCCTGATTAAAGGCAGAAACGATGAGGTTTCTGAAAGCTTTATGTTGGATTTTTATTCAATTTCGCTAAAACATACGACTAATGCTAAAATAAAATACGGACAGCAAGATTATGATTTTGATTCCGGAGTTTTATTCTTTTTGGCGCCTCATCAGGTTTTCAGTGTTCAGCAAAGCGATAATGGAGAAACTCAGCATACAGGCTGGCTGCTGCTTATCCATCCGGATTTTCTCTGGAATACTGTTCTTGCTAAAAAAATCAGGAAATTTGAATTTTTTGATTATGCTGTAAATGAAGCACTTTTTTTGTCAGATAAAGAAGAGATAATTTTATTGAATCTCATTCAGAATATTCGTCAGGAATATCAAACTAATTTGGATCGGTACAGTCAGGACATTATTGTTTCGCAAATCGAAACCTTGCTGAATTATTCAGAGCGCTTCTACCAAAGACAGTTTATGACCCGTCAAATCAGCAGTCATCAGATTCTTGAACGTTTAGAAAATTTTCTGAATGACTATTTTAATGGAAACGCAATCTTATCTCAGGGCCTGCCTAAAGTGCAGTTCATTGCAGACAGTTTACATATTTCTCCAAGCTATCTCGGCTCACTGCTGAAATCACTTACAGGAATGAATACGCAGCAGCACATTCATCATAAATTAATTGATAAAGCAAAAGAAAAACTCTCTACAACCGATCTCTCTGTTAATGAAATTGCTTATGAATTAGGATTTGAATATCCGCAATCATTCAGTAAATTGTTTAAGGCAAAAACGAATGTGTCTCCTATAGAATTTCGTCAGTCATTTAATTAAAAATGTAATTCATTTTGCTTTTACTTTGACCTGGATTCGGGTTATGATTTTCTAACGCAAAGCTAAACAAAGAAGATCAACAAATTGATTGTGTTAAAAGTGTTTTTAACAAAAAACTCTACTTTTCATTGTGATAAATAATTCATCCATTAAAAGTCAATATTTTAGCATAGTTTCTTGTCGCGGATTCAGATTGCTTTAGCAAAATTTAAAATCATTTTGGTGCTTGGCCAATGTCTAATCTGTCAAATTTTCCTTGTGTATTTTGTCGGAATTTAAAATAAACCCTGAAAGTTCCCCATTGTCCTGCATTGAAATTTCCGTAAATATCTTGTCCATTGTTTTCAATATGATCAATGTTGAGGAATTTTTCTTTTTTGTCGAAAGCGTTGTCAAAAAATGATTTGAAATTGAGCGTCCTTCCATCGTCAGTAAAGACCGTGTTTTCCGTAAAATAGGAATACCATGCGTTTTTGTCATTTGCCTGCAATGCTTCGATGGCTTTTTTTACGGTTTCATTTGATAAGTTTGATAGATCCATTTTGTTTCGGTTTTTATTATTTTTTGTGTTGAAGATTTACGTATTCTCTGTGCGTAAGTTGAAAAAGTAAGAAGGAAGGCAAAAACAATAAGTACATTTTTACTTTTCATCTTAATTGTTTTTTAAAGGATGCTGCAAATATATAATCACGAGGTTAAGCAATAAAAAAGGGATCTCTATTGCGGCGCCTTTTAAGTCTTTATTCAATAATTGCAGTCCGATGATCATTAATATTCCTGTTGCCATCAGCAGATTTCCCCATACAAAAGTTTTGGGAAACAGGATCAATACAGAAGCAAGAAGCGTGACGGCTCCATTTATGATTACTGCATTTTTACTAAAATTCCATTTGCCAAACATTTCCAGCATTTCTGGTTTTGCGGTAAGCATATTCCAGCCGTGTTTTGTTCCCATAAATACGGCAAAAAGGATTAAAACTGAATTAAGTATTTTTGATATCATCTTTTTAGGTTTTAAAAAAGGCAAACAATAAAATCATTTGCCTTTCAAAAATATAAAATTAAACTTGTTGTGCATGTTGAATGTTTATGTTTCGAAACTAACTGGAATACCTTTTTCATCATAAATTTCAAAAAATTAAAAACATTCTTCGTTTTGAATATTAAAACAAGACTTATTCAAACAACCAGCTCTATAATTTAAAGCTAAATAACAGCATTTTATTTAAGGAAGAGAAAACAAAAACAAAAGCCATTTATTATCAATTAATTAAAAATTGGTTTTGAAATGCACAACGAGTTAAATAAATCTGCAATTACCTTGTTGTATAGCCGCCGTTTGCAAAGATGGTTTGGCCGGTAATCCACCAGCCATCTGTCACCAAAAATTCTACAAGCGGAGCGATGTCTTTAATATCGGTTAAACCTCCTAAATCTGATGCCTGCTTGTGATAAGCAACAGCGTCTTCGCTTTCTTGTCCGTAGAAGAAAGGCGTATCCATTGGACCGGGAGCAACTGCAGTCACTGAAATTCCGCGAGAACCAAATTCTTTGGAAGCGGCTCTTGTAAAATGTTCTACCGGAGCTTTTGCACCTGCATATGTTGAATAATACCCTGTAAATGCAGCTAGTAAAGAAGTGACAATAGTATTGATTTTTCCGTTGTCGTTCAGTTTTTTGCCCGCTTCCTGAATGAAGAAATATGCCACTTTGGAGTTGATGTCGCTCATGCTGTCGTATTCTTCTTCCGTAGTGTCTGCAAAAGGTTTTTTCAATACTTTGCCTACCGTGTTGATTGCGATGTCTACGCCTCCAAATTTTTCGATAGCAGCATCAAAAAGCTTGGTAATATTCTTCACATCTGTAAGGTCTCCCTGAAACAAAAATGCTTCTCCGCCAGCGTTTGTGATATCTGACAAAGTTTTTTCGGCATCTGCTTTTGTACTGTCGCTATTGTAATGTATTACCACTTTCGCACCTTTAGCTGCAAAATCGCGGCTTAGCAAACCTCCCAAATTTTTCGCACCTCCTGCGATTAAAACTACTTTTCCTTTTAAATCGTTTCTTGCCATTTTCTGATTATTTAATGTTTACAATTAATATTGCAAAGATGGCAAGATGAAATTTTCAATTCGTGGTGAACTTTTCGGAATTTTATTTTTTGTTTTCTTTTCGGAAATTCCCGGGAGTTGTACAGGTAAATTTTTTGAAAAATTTTGAAAAATTTGAAGGATCATACGTAAGTATTCTTGCTATTTCAGAAACTGATTTATCAGTTTCTGAAAGCATTCTTTTTGCTTCATCAATGATTTTAAGGTCATAGAAATGACAGGGATGATTTCCTGTTTCTTTTTGTATGGTATCAGTCAAATGCTTATGGGACAGGAATAGTTCGCCTGCGATCTGATTGATTTCCATAAAATCGCTTACCTTCCCTGAAATAACATCAGCGATATGTTTATCCAGAAAATGGAAATAGTTGTTGGTGATTTCTTTGCTTCTTTTTAATATATCCTGTTCTGTATTTTCCATTTGCGTGGTCTTAAAAATAGAACAAAAATATAATTTTATCTCCGTCAATGTATGGTGAACTTTTCAGTTTCAGATGATTTTAAGCCGGATTAAAACAACAAAAAATAATATTTAAACATTCAAATACTAAGCATTCATTTATATTTTTGCCTATATTTGATTTATCCTTCAATAATGATCTTGCATTTCGCCACATTTTGTTTGTAATGAATTTGTTTTTAAATTATATA
>DAMDNI010000174.1:0-1399 GCA_032083825.1 Bergeyella sp.
GAACAGGATTAGGATAGTAATTAAAGTTAAAAGATTTTGACTCGTTTGTACTCAAAACATTACAATCCCCTAAAATAGTGAAAACGGCCTGTCCATTTGTAGTATTCCAAGTTGCTCCTCCATCATAAGAAAAATAAGCCTGATTACCATTAATACCTTGACTATTTATTTCCCAATCCAGGGATTTATCTTCTGTAGATTTTGGTTCTAACCAATAACGGCCAGTTTCAAACAAAATGGATTCTGGTAAATCTACAATAATCTCATAGACTGTAAACATCCCAAATGCTGTTCCTACTTCTACTTGAGAGCTTGCTATAACATTACTCACAGTTTGGATCACATCTCCAGGTTTACCATTATTATTGCTTCTGAAATTGATATCAAGAATCGGTAAGGCTGATTCTCCGTTGAGACGCCACACATTCATTTTTATTTGTTTTACAGAAAATGTCTTGCCTTCTTCTACAATAAAGTCGTCAGCCATCATATTATCATATGCAATACTATAAGCATCTTCAATATTATTGCTTACATCTCCCTGATAACAAGATAATTGACCATCATCTTCGTCTTTACAGTCCGCATACAGTTGATAAATAAATTCTAACCCATTGATTATGTTCCATTGTGATGAATTATCCACAAAACCCAAACCATTTCCTATAACACCGTCCGAATTTGGAGTACATCCCCAAGCAATCGCATCTGTTTTTATAGATAGCCAATATTTGTTTGCTACAGAACTTTTGAGAATAATAGGTGTATTTAACTTCACTTGCAATTTTCTTAAAGTTCCCACTTGAACGCTAACAAAACCAATCTCTTCCTCACTTACAATCTCGGTATCATTAGTTTCATACAAAACACTTCCCGGCTTCCCATTATCATCGTTAAAAATCACAAAATGAATAAAGCTAATATTGAGCTGAGCGCCTAGAGCTAATCCGATTTCGTTTATTTTAATCTCGGAACCTTGTGTGAGGTTTATATCCACAGCCAATCTCGCAACATTGCTGTTATTAAAATAAAAACCATTACTTATATCTGACGGAATGGGAACAATTTGGTTACATTGATCTGAAGTTAAATTTGATCCTTTTGTAATTACAGGTGACAGGTCTCCATAATGGAGTTTCGATTCTCGCTGTGCATTGAGTGTTGTAAAAATAAAAAGAAGGAATAAGTAAAGTAATTTTTTCATGTGGTAAATTTTAATTGAGCCAAATTTATCTGGTTAAAACTTACAATGAAACGTTTATGTCTCCAATTTTGAGAAATTTCTCAATTTCTAAAATCTAAAAAAAACAATAAAAACCTGATTCATATACAATTAAAAAACATTATTAATAATCATAATCTTGCATTTTTTTCTATTTTGTTATATGTAAAAATCAAT
>DAMDNI010000174.1:1409-6647 GCA_032083825.1 Bergeyella sp.
CTAAAAAAAACATAGCATAATATGAAAAATTACTAGCTGAATCGTTTTCAACATCCATTTTCAATAGAGAATTAATCGATTTAAATTGATTTTTCTCAATAAAGGTTCTGTTTTTTAAATAAAGATGGTAATAAAAATTATGCTCCTTTAAATTATTTGTAGCTAAATAATTTTCTGAAATCAGCTTAAAAACTTCAGTGGATAATTCAATAGACTCTTTATTTTCAACTAAAGAAAGTAAAATTTTATTTGAATTGAAAAAATCTTTTTTCTGCTGATATATTTTAGCGAAACCTATTTGGGCAAAAAAAATCAAACTTTTATTTTCTAGTTTTTCTGCAATGCGCAAAAGTTTATTTAGGGATTCGTAAGCTTCTTCCAAACTTTTCGTTTCTATAAGACAATATCCTTTATGCCCATAGCCAAATGCCAAATTGAGTTGTGCGATATTGTTACTTTCAGGCTGTTTTTTATAAAAATCTATAGCTTTATCAAAATAGACAATAGCATTCTCACAATTAAGATCAGATTGTAAAAGATACCCCTTTAGCAAGTAATAATTACCCAATATATTTTCATATTCTTTCGGAATTGGATGTTTTTTTATTAAAAATTCCGCTTTGTTTAAAAAACTCCAACATTTATCACTCATACGAAGGTGATAATATTGCTGAGATAGATAGCAAAGTATATTGATTTGATTAATATAATCCGAATTATCTTCTGCTATCTTTTTAGCATCGAACGCATATTCAAAACATTTTTTATAATCGATCTTTATATTATATGCCTGAGATAAAATCAAAAGACAAGAAATTTTGGTCTTATGATCCTGGGAGGAAGAATATAACTTGTTTGCTATATCTATTGATATTTCCGGATGATCGAGTATACATCTATTAGCTGAATCCAGTAATTTTTTATTTATTGATTGCGAATAAAATGGACATATCGCCATTACCATACAAAGCAAAAACAATAATTTTATAGTTATATTTTCATGATTATTTTTTAACATATAGATCCTGCTAATTTTATTTTTGCTCCTTGATACGTTTAGCATATGCTGTAGGGGAAATTCCGGTGATGCTCTTGAAAGTTACACTGAAAACACTTAGAGAAGAAAAACCAGATTCCTCCGCTAATGCCTGGATTTTATAATTCAGATATTTAGAATTATTTTCCATTTGGGCGATTATAAAATTTATTCTTAATTCATTGATGTATTGATTGTAATTTTTGTTCTTATTTTTATTAATAATTTCCGATAGATACCTGATATTAGTATCAAACTGCTCTGCCAATTTTGGCAAAGAAATATTTTTGTCTAGAAATTTTTCCTCAGACTCAAAAACCTCTAATTTCTTCAGCAGATCTTGTTCTGTTTTTTCAGGAGTTAATGATTTTTGAACAGAAATTATATGATCATCTATAGTTAGATCATAATTTGACCCCGAGATTTGCATCAACTTTTTTTGAGTTTTTTTCAGACGTCTTAGAAGTACCAAACCTACAAGAAATAAGAATACAAAAAATATTACAAGAGGATATAACAATTTTTCTATATTATTGTTTTTCTTGACAATGGGGTATGAATTAGAAGTGATAAAATTCCTCGCCTCAATTATATTTTCGTCCTCTAGAGAATCTATTTTATTTAAAAGATGAATACTTTTTTTATAACTCTTTATATCATTTTTAGAATTAAAATAACATAAGAGTAATAAGTTTAGTTTTCTCTGACTATCTATATCAATATTTTTTTGATCGATAGATTTCAGAGCTACCAAATCTTCAATATTAAAACCAAGATTCCTTGACCTCAAATCCTCTATCGAAATTTGAGCTTTCCGATAAAGCAGGTTATTTTTATCATTTTCCAAAGAATTCAATACCAATTGATAATAATAGGTGGAAGAATCTTTAGAAATTTGATTTTCCGCAAGCTTGATATAAAATTGTTCTTTAAGCTGAGGAGTATATTTTATATCTGTTTTATGTATTAGGGCAAAACCTTTCTTTAAAAACTTAATCTTCGAACTAGGCTGCAGTTCAATATTTGCTCTATACAGATAATACAAAGGTTGATCTGTTTTTCCAGACGCATCCAAAATTTTAGCCGCATAGTTTAAAAATCCCATTTTCCTATAATAATTAGACAATTCCATATAAACATATGGATCGGAATAGCTGGGATTTTTAGTTTGTATATTATAAAGTGATTTTATCCCATCCTCATAATTACCCTGTAAAAAACTTATTTTAGAAAAATCAATGGCCGCCTTCTGATAAACTTTAGATGATGCGTGAGAAAGTAAGAAATTAGTAAGCTCTTTTGATTTATTAATATTTTTATAAAGTGATTGGTTAGCGATATTATAGATACTATCCTCTATATTTTTTGTTTGGGAAAGCAAACTTGAACTACAGAAAAAAATAAAAAAAAATCTAAAAAAAATCATTGACAAGTGTATAAATAAATTTGAATTATGTGTAATTCCCAAATTTTATATAAAACTATAAAAATAAATACTAATAATTCATTTACAGAAAATATTGTTTATTATACAAGCATATTCAATACATCTGGATTATCATTTAGGTAAAACTCAAAATAGCCGAGTTTTTTCATTCTTTCGAGAAGACCATCGAAATCTGCAGCATCGGAAAGTTCTATTCCGACTGTTGCCAATGCGGTTTCACGGGAATTCTTTTTAGTATATTCAAAAAAAGCAATGTCATCGTTCTGCCCTAAAACATTTAATACAAATTCTTTAAGAGAACCAGGCCGTTGCGGAAATTTTACCATAAAATAATGCTTCGTTCCTTTGTAAAGCATTGCACGTTCTTTGATTTCTTCCATCCTGGTAATGTCATTATTGCTCCCGCTCAGAATACAAACGATATTTTTGCCCTGAATTTTTTCTTTATACTGGTCTAATGCTGAAATGGAAAGTGCTCCCGCAGGTTCGAGAACAATAGCGTCTTTGTTATACAATTCCAGAATGGTGTCACATACTTTTCCCTCATCCACAGAAATACAGTCTGAAAGAGCATTTCGGCAGATTTCAAAAGTCAGATCTCCGACTTTCTGAACGGCAGCTCCGTCAACAAATTTATCAATGTGTGAAAGTTCAATATTTCTTCCTTCCCGGATTGAATTCTGCATGGAAGGCGCACCTTTTGGCTCAACTGCAATGATTTTGGTTTCCGGCGAAAGTTGGGAAAACACGGAAATAACTCCCGCAGCCAAGCCTCCACCACCAACAGGAACGAAAATATAATCTATCTTATCATCTGTCTGTTCCAGAATTTCAAGAGCCAGAGTTGCTTGTCCTTCAATGATTTGCAGATCATCAAAAGGATGAATGAATTCTGCATTATTTTCAAGGCTGTATTTCATTGCAGCATACTTGGAAGCATCGAATGTATCTCCTTTTAATTTTATTTCCACAAAACTTCCTCCAAACATTTTTACCTGTTCCAATTTTTGTTTCGGAGTGGTAATCGGCATAAAAATAACACCGCTGATTCCAAGATTATTGCAGGCTAAAGCAACGCCCTGCGCATGATTTCCCGCACTTGCACACACGACGCCTTTTCCTGTTTTATGTTCTTCAAAAAGTGTTTTTATTTTGTTATAAGCGCCTCTTAACTTATAAGAACGAACAGGCTGCAAGTCTTCTCTTTTCAGGAATATTTTCGCATCATATTGCCTGGAAAGCCTGAAACTGTAATCCAAAGGAGTAAATCTTACCACTTTTTCTATCTTTTTGCGTGCGGCATCTATGGATTCTATTGATGGGAAATTTAATGTTTCTTTCATCATTTTATTTTAAAAATTATATTCCAAAACTAAATTTATCTAAACCTGATTCGTTTTGAAATGATTTGTTTTTTCTACAGATTTTATTTCTCCTTTTTCAAGAACTAATTTGTGGTCAATACAATCAGGAATCCTGGATTCGAAATGCCCGACATAAATAAGTGTTTGTCCTTTTTCACATAAATCATCTATAATCCTGTTGAAATAATTGGTTTGAGCAACGTCCATTCCCTGGCAAGGCTCATCAAGAATCAAAAGTTCCGGCTTTTTTACAATAGTTCTTGCAAGCAAAACCAAGCGTTGTTTTCCCAGAGAAAGCTCAGCCATTTTTTTATTCTTTTCTTCCTTTAAATCAAAAAAGTTAAGAATCTGCTCCAATTGCTGATGCTGTTCATATCCAAGCTTTTGATATAACGACATACTTTCAAAAAATCCCGAAGCGATGGTTTGCCCGACATTCGCATTCATATCAAAATACCAATGTAATTCGGGAGAAATAATACCAATTCTTTCCTTAATTTCCCAGATACTTTCCCCGCTCCCTCTTTTGTTTCCGAAAAGATGAATATTGTTTGCATAAGCCTGAGGATGATCTCCATTGATCAAACTTAAAAGTGTTGACTTTCCTGAGCCGTTATGCCCCTGCAAAAGCCATTTTTCACCTTTTTGAACTTCCCAGCTTATGTTGTTCAATACTTTTTTTTCTCCGTAAGAAATGTGGATTTTTTCCATTTTAACAATGGATTCCGGAATATTTTCTGACTGGTTTACTAAAAAATATGGTATGGGCTTATTTTTTCTTTCATCATCTTTTAGAAACTCTTCAGGAGAATTTACCTCAGCTAATTTTTCCTTTTTTTATTTCTGCAAAATGAGTGACACAATCAGGAAATTCGTCTTCGTTATTGATGAGCAAAAATGAAATTCCTTTTGAAGAAAGCTTTTGAAAAATCAAGTTCAGCGATCTTCTGGAATCGAAATCCAATCCTGTATAAGGCTGATCAATAATCAAAATCTGCGGCTGAAGCCAAAATGCTTTTATCAATTGCAGTTTTTTGTGTTCACCGCTGGAAAGTTCGATCAGCTGCTGTTCTTTACATTGATTAAAACCAAAAATTTCAAGGTAATATTCTGCCTCTTTCATGGAAAGGTTTTCATGTTTTGCAAAATGTTGAAGTTCTGCAAAGACCGTCAGAGTATCATTTTTCGAAAATTTATTATACCGCTGCTGATAATAAAAATTGCGGCCTCCTTCCAGATTTCTGAACTGAAACCAATTCGGAATATAAAGCACTTTTGCCGGAAGATCAATATTTTCATCAAAACTGATTTCTACTTTTCCTTCATAATTTTTAATCTCACCTGCAATGATCTTGGCCAAAGTAGTTTTTCCGGTTCCGCTAAGACCGCCA
>DAMDNI010000175.1:0-6358 GCA_032083825.1 Bergeyella sp.
CTATTTATATTACCTATAATCAGAATATGTCTCCGGACGAAGCCATGAAATACGGCGACGAACTAAAAAAGAAACTCAAAGCTCGTAAAAATGTTTCGCCAGACGACGAAAACGGAGTAAGAGTATGGAATAATGCCCAAAATATGGGAGAAACCTTCCAGTTTATGCTTGTGCTTACTGTAATCGTAGGGTTTATTGGAATCGGGACATTACTTGCCGGGATTATTGGGATCAGCAATATCATGGTATATATTGTAAAAGAACGGACTCAGGAAATCGGGGTAAGAAAGGCAATTGGTGCAAAACCCAGCAGCATTGTCGGGCTTATCATCCAGGAAAGTGTAGTTATTACAGTTATTTCAGGACTTGTTGGAGTCGGTTTGGGTGTATTAACCTTAAATCTCATCGGCAGCAGCCTGGAAGAATATTTCATCAAGTCGCCGAGTGTAGGCTGGGCACTGATCATCACAGCATTTTTCTGTCTTGTTTTTTCAGGGCTGATTGCAGGTTTCATCCCTGCTTACAGAGCTTCGAGAATAAAACCTATTGAAGCGCTGAGAACAGAATAAATAAAATTAAAACCATTTAATTCCAGAAAAAAATAATGAATATTATTTTCAAAAAAGATACTTGGCAGGAAATTTATTATTCCCTTAAGAATAATAAGCTGAGAACATTCCTGACGATGATCGGCGTAGGTTGGGGAATGTTTTTGTATGTTGTTTTGCTGGGTGCAGCAAAAGGTTTGGAAAATGGTTTTGATAAATTATTTTCAGGATTTGCGACCAATTCCATTTTTCTTTGGGCTCAGAACACTTCAATCCCGTTTGACGGATTTCCCAAAGGGCGTGAAATGGAACTCCATCTTTCCGACATCCCTTATCTACAGAAAAAAATTACTGAAATTGATTATATTTCCCCACAAAATTCCCGCGGAAACTTTGGAAGCGCAGGCGAACAAATGTCCCGCAACGGAAAATCTGCCACATATACGCTGAATGGCGACTATCCTATCGGGAACAAAATCTCTGAAAAAAAGCTGATCTTCGGAAGATATCTGAATGACGCCGATATTTCCGGGAATAAAAATGTTGTCGTAATCGGGGAGGAAGTATATAAAAACTTTTTCGATTCCAAAAAAAATGAAAATCCGATCGGAAAATCAATCAACATTAAAGGTTTATTTTTCAATGTAATCGGCGTATTTCGGGTGAAAAAAGGAGGCGGAATGGAAAATGACCAAACCGTTTTCATTCCTCTTTCCACTTTTACAAAAATGTATAATGACGGGGACAAAGTGAATGTTTTTGTGATCGTATCAAAGCCAAATGCAGACCTTACAATTGTTGAAAATAAAGTAAAAAACGAACTAAAAACGAAATATAACGCTTCTCCAGAAGACACCAACGCATTCGGATCTTTTAACCTCGGAAAAGAATTTGCGAAATTCACAGGGTTTTTAGGAGGCATGCAGCTTCTTACCATTGTTGTAGGAACACTTACCATTTTAGCCGGTGTAATTGCCATTTCCAACATTCTTTTGATCACGGTAAAAGAAAGAACAAAGGAAATCGGAATACGGAGAGCATTAGGAGCAAAACCTGCAGAAGTAAGAAATCAGATTCTGCTGGAAAGTGTGGTGATCACATTGAGCTCAGGAATTATAGGATTTATGACAGGCATTTTCGTGCTGATGGTTTTGAACGCAATGACTCAAAATCAGGATTCTTTCCCATTTTATAATCCGACAGTAAATTACGGAAACGTTTTCGGCGCAATGGCAATCATGGTGGTTCTTGGTCTTGTTATTGGTTTAATTCCGGCACAGAGAGCAGTAAAAATTCGTCCGATAGAAGCACTGAGATCAGAATAAACAAATTTTATCATCATAAAAACGATCATAAAATTAAATTTGACAATTATAAAATTTTAATAAAAATAAACTAAAAATATGAAAAAGAAGTTCACCCTGAAAAAAGCACTTTACATTTTTCTAGGACTTTTAGCTGCAGCTGCATTGGTTTCGGTGATTGGATATCTTATAAAATCCAATTCCAAAGAGAATGAAGCTTTTCTTGTACGGAAACCAACAGTTCAAAACATGGATGACAAAGTAATGGCAACCGGAAAAATCGTTCCTCGTGAAGAGATCGAAATCAAGCCCAATATGTCAGGAATCATTGAAAAAATCATGGTAAAGGAAGGAGACCGCGTTACCGCAGGACAATTGATCGCTACTTTGAGAATCGTTCCTAATGTTGCTGATGTGAACGGGGCACAACAACAGGTAAATTCTGCAAATATCGGCGTAAGCAATGCTCAGGCAAACCTTTCTAACCAGCAGCAGCAATTTGTCATGCAGCAGAAACTTTACAGTCAAGGTGTTGCTTCTAAACAGGAATTCTTAACCGCACAGCAGCAATTATATACCGCACAGCAAAATCTTAAAAATGCAAATCAGCAATTGGTAACAGCACAAAAATCCTTGCAAATCGCAAGAACAGGTGTTACCCCTGAGCTTCAAAGTATGGCAACCACCCAAATCCGTGCAAAAGCAAACGGAACTGTTCTTGAAGTTCCTGTAAAAGTAGGAAGCCAGGTAATCGAAGCCAACTCTTTCAACTCCGGAACCACGATTGCTTCTATTGCAGATCTTAATTCACTGATTTTTGAAGGCGAAATTGATGAAGCACAAGCAGGAAAACTGAAAGAAGGCATGGAAATGAATATCGTCATCGGTGCTCTTCAGAATAAAAATTTCCCGGGAAAAGTAACCATGATCGCACCAAAAGGAACAGATGAAAACGGAACCATCAAATTCCCGATTGAAGGAGATGTTTTCAATCCTACAAACGAATATATCAGAGCTGGATTTTCTGCAAATGGAGAAATTGTACTGAGCTCTCAGAAAAACGCACTTCTTTTGGATGAATCCTTAATTCAATACGAAAAAGTAAACGGCAAAGACAAACCTTTTGTTGATGTAAAGCAAGCCAACGGAAGCTTTAAGAAAACGTATGTAACTCTTGGCGCAAGCGACGGAATCAATGTTCAGATCAAATCCGGAATTGACAAAAATACTGAAGTAAAAGTCTGGAATCCTTCCGACAAAGACAAAGAAGAGCTAAAAGAAAAACAAAAGAAATAATCGTTGCTCATCAATATAAAAATTCCGCAAAAAATATTTTTGCGGAATTTTTATATATAATCCTGATATTATTTTACAAGTGGAGAAACTTTTTCACCAAATAGTTCAATAGATTTCATCATTATATGATGAGCAGGATCGCCCACATCCATATGCCCGATAAATCTTGTAATCCCGAAAAGCTCTTTCATGTAATTGATTTTTTCTGCTACTTCTTCAGGACTTCCAATAAACAATGCTCCTTCCCTGCTTCTTCCGCCCTCATACTGCATTTTAGAATAAGGTGCCCAGCCTCTTGTCGAGCCAATCCTGTCCATCTGCGATTTATAATTATGAAAATATTCGTCAATTGCTTTCGGATCTTCGCTTACAAAAGTATGAGAGTGTGTGGCAATCTGCATTTTTTCAGGATCATGACCTGCTTTCAGATATTCCTGTTTATAAAAATCTATAAGATTCTTAAATTGTGACGGCATTCCGCCAATAATCGCCACAACTAATGGCAAGCCCAATTTTGCTGCACGAAGCACAGATTGAGGAGTTCCGCCAACGGCAATCCAGATTGGAAGCTTTCCGTTGTTTTTTGCTCTTGGATAAACCGTCTGATTCTGCATCGGTGCACGAAGTCTTCCTTCCCAGGTTACATTTTCTTCATTATTGATTTTGAGCAGCAAATTGAGTTTTTCTTCAAACAATTCTTCATAATCATTCAATGAATAACCGTATAATGGGAAAGACTCAATAAAGCTTCCGCGTCCTACGAAAATCTCTGCTCTTCCATCGGAAATCAAATCGACTGTTGCAAAATCTTCATATACTTTTACCGGTTCTGAAGAACTCAAAACAGTTACACCGCTTGCCAATTTTATATTTTGGGTTATGCTTGCCGCTGCTGCCAGAATAATTTCCGGAGAAGAAACTGCGTAATCAGGACGATGATGTTCGCCCATTGCAAAAACATCAATCCCGACCTCATCCATTAGTTTTACCTGTTCGAGAATCTCGCGGATTTTAACCCCGGCATCTCTGTATTTTCCTGTGTCCGGATCTCTCGAAACATCTCCGAACATTCCTATTCCTAATTCCATATTTTAAATTTTAAGCAAATTTACACCAATCGGAAAACTAAAACATTGATGAATGATAATAACATCCTGTAATGATTTTCATTAAAAATGAAGATAAACAATAAATTTTTATATTTTCGTTCTATGAAAAAAATATGGCCGCACCTGATTCTGGTTCCGCTTCTTCTCACCATTCCGATTGTGTCTTCGCCGGATTTTGACGGAGGGTTTTCGGTATTTCGGTTTGCGCCTTTTCAACGGGAATTTATTCGTTTTGTGCTGGCTGTTCTTTTCTTTTACCTTAATCTGCTTGTACTTCTGCCTCAGCTTTTTCAGCGGAAAGAATATCTTTTATTTGCTTTTTCGATTGCTGCATTTTTTTTACTTATTGCATTTCTTCCTTATAAAATCATTCCCGATTCGACAGAACATTTTTTCCCGCCCAAAGATATGCCTTTTCCCAGACCGGATTTTCATAAAACAGAGCGGATAATGCCTCCGGATTTCCGGAAGGATCATGTTTTCCGTCCCGGGAATTTTTCGTCGCTGCACCAGAAAATTTTCACTTCCCTGATGCCATTTCTTTTTTCATTTCTTTCTTCTCTTTTCATTTTCAGGGTTGAAGAAAAAAGAAATCTTGAAAAAGCCAAAGCAAAAGCTGACCTTTTGAACCTTAAATATCAATTGCAGCCTCATTTTTTATTTAATACATTAAATTCTATTTATTCATTAACTTTACTGAAATCTGATGATGCTCCGGATGGAATTCTGAAGCTTTCGAATGTGATGCGTTATGTAGTTCAGGAAAGCGGAAATGATTTTGTAGAACTTCAGAAAGAACTGGATTATCTGAAAGATTATGTGGCTTTGCAGCAGCTTAGAAGCGGTGATAAAATGAATTTTCTGTACAATCAGAAAGGAAATCCCGGGAATCTTAAAATAGCACCGCTGATTTTGGTTAATTTTGTTGAGAATGCCTTTAAATATGGCTTTAATACTGAAGCACATTCACAAATCTCAGTGGATTTATCAATTGAAAACGGCACAGTGGATTTCAAAATTTTCAATACCATTGTAAATCCCAGAAATGCTGAGCAAAGCAGCCATATTGGTTTAAAAAACACACTTGAAAGGCTTAAACAGATCTATCCGGGAAAACACCAGATAGAAATATCTAATGACGGAAAAACGTTTGAAGTAAACCTGAAAATCAATTTAAACTAAAATCATAAAATGATAAAAGCCATCGCTTTGGATGACGAAATCCTTGCCCTGAAAATCATTGAAAATTATGCCGGAAAAATTGAAAATCTTTCCCTTGAAAAAATTTTCAACTCACAGAGCGATGCTCAAAAACATCTCAATAAATATCCTGTAGACCTGCTTTTTCTTGACATCGAAATGCCCCAGAAAAACGGTCTGGATTTTTACAAAACCATTTCACAAAACACAAAAGTCATTTTTACTACTGCTTATTCCGAATATGCGGTGGATGCTTTTGAGGTAAATGCGGTGGATTATCTGCTCAAGCCTTTTTCTTTTGAACGCTTCAAAGCCGCTGTGGAAAAAGTGAAACCCGTTTCTTCGGCCAATGACAGCCAGCATCTAAGTATTCGTGCAGATTATAAACTTCACAAAATCAACCATGACGACATCCTGCTGATTGAAGGTTTGGATGACTATATTCAGATCCATTTGAAAGATTCTTCAAAAATCACGGCACGTTCTTCCATGAAAAGCTGCCTTGAGAAACTGCCTGAACAGAAATTTCTTCGGGTTCACCGCTCTTATATTGTTCCTGTAAAAGATATTAAAACAGTTGTTAATAAAAATATTCATATCGGCGAATTCATCATTCCGATTGGTGACACCTTTAAAGATGACGTGATGAAAGTTCTTAATTATTAAATCCTTTATCATAATAGCTGTTCTTTGTAAAGTTTTAAGATGTGTTAAATTTCTTAAAAAATTCGTAAAAGATTTTCCTTTCTCCGACACATTTTTTTATTTCTCCTCAAAAATTTCTGTTCGTTGATTTCCTGTCCTACATTTGAATCAAGAAAATGAAACAAAGCTTTTTCTGCCGAATGTATAAGGAAAATTCTACTTTGAAACAATAAAACATAGACGCGATGAACAGAAA
>DAMDNI010000176.1:0-3940 GCA_032083825.1 Bergeyella sp.
TGTTGCAGACCACTGTGCCAGCAGCGCTGGGAAAAATGAAATTGATATATCAAAATACCATATTCCCGCGATGATTGTAAATCTTCAAGACAAGCAGTCTTTGAAAATCGATAAAATGTGTTCTCAAATTGATTTGTATCCTACTTTATTTAACTTTTTAGGATGGAAATATACAAGCAATCTGTATGGAAAAAATGTACTTAGCGACAACTATATTCCCAGAATATTTGTTGGGACTTACCAAAAACTTGCCTATATGGAGAATGATGATCTCGTCATCCTTTCACCCCAACAAAAAGTTGAGACTTTTAAATATATACAAGGAAAAAACGATCAGATTGCTGTATTACCTAAGCCGGAAATAGTAAGAAGGGCAATTGCGAATTATCAAACAGCCTATTACCTTTATAAAAATAATGGTTTGAAGCAGAATCAAAAAAAATAATTGATATGAATATGGATCTCCGCTTTGAGTTAATTATTGCAGCTAAACTCTTTTTGTCAATAGTATTAGGTTGTATTATAGGTTTTGAGAGGGAAACATCCCATAAAGATGCGGGAATCAGAACTTTTGGTGCAATTACCTTGGCTTCGTGTCTGTTTGTTGCAATTGCATCTCACCTTACAGATGATAAATCTGCTATTGCACGAATGCTCGCTGCGATAGCAACGGGACTCGGCTTTATCGGCGCAGGTTTGAGCTTTAAGGATAAAGGCAACGGTCTTATGGGGCTAACAACGTCATCTGCCTTATGGGCTACGGCTGCAGTCGGCTCTGCAGTTGCTCTCAATATGTATGTACTGGCCATATTTTCTACCGTTTTAATTTACATATTATTATCTCTTAATAAATTCACATGGTTTAGAAAGATAATAAAAAGTAATATTTCAAACAAAAGTAATCATGATGAAGGAAACAACGTTTAGCTTACTTTAAGATTTAAAAATGTAAACATTTAATCAAAATATTATGGAACACATTCACAAGTATGACGCAGAGGGCAAACAGCTCTGCTGCTCTGCACAAGAGGAAAAGATTGATAAAAAGGCTGATAATCTCCTGAAAAAATCGAAACATACAGCGAACGACGGGCATGATCATGATCATAGCGATGAAGACGGACACGACCACGGAAGCACGGATAAAACTATTTTTCAAATGTTTTTACCATCAGTAATATCACTTGTGCTTCTATTAACGGGAATTGTATTTGATAATTACGTTAAAATTGAATGGTTTGATGGATGGATTAGGACAATATGGTATGTGGCTGCTTATGCTCCTGTTGGCCTTCCTGTTATAAAAGAAGCTATTGAAAGTATCGTAAAAGGTGATGTTTTTTCGGAATTTTTACTGATGACCATTGCTACTGTCGGCGCATTTGTTATCGCAGAATATCCTGAAGGTGTTGCTGTAATGTTGTTCTATGCTGTAGGAGAGACCTTTCAAACTCTCGCAGTTACAAGGGCTAAGAGTAATATTAAAGCTTTACTTGACCAGCGACCAGATGAGGTTACAATTTTGGAGAATAATATTCCTAAAACTATAAAAGCTGCACAAGCTAAAATAGGAGAGATTATTCAATTGAAACCTGGTGAAAAATTAGCGTTGGACGGTGAATTGCTAAGTGATTCGGCATCCTTCAACACCGCTGCTTTAACAGGCGAAAGTAAACCAGATACGAAAAGCAAAGGGGAGTCAGTTTTAGCAGGAATGATCAATCTGACGAGCGTCGCACAAGTAAAGATCACTACTGCTTACGAAGACAGTAAATTAAGTAAGATTTTGGAATTGGTACAGAATGCCACATCACAAAAAGCCCCTACAGAACTTTTTATCAGAAAATTTGCTCGTATATATACACCTATAGTCGTCTTATTGGCAATTTTAATCTGCGTTGTACCATATTTCATTGTTGATGATTATGTATTTAGAGATTGGTTGTATCGTGCGCTGGTATTTTTAGTGATCTCATGCCCTTGTGCATTGGTAATATCGATTCCTTTAGGATATTTCGGAGGGATTGGTGCCGCAAGCAGAAATGGGATTTTATTTAAAGGAAGTAATTTTCTCGATAAAATTGCTGAGATACAAAACGTTGTAATGGACAAAACCGGAACAATGACTGAAGGTGTTTTTAAAGTTCAGGAAGTTAAAATTGAACCAGGTTTTGACCAGGATGAAATTCTTAAACTTGTAAATACGCTGGAGAGTAAGTCAACGCATCCTGTCGCAACCGCTATTCATGAGTATGTTGGAGAAATTGATAATTCTATCAATCTTGATAATACTGAAGAAATTGCAGGTCACGGTCTTAAAGCGACTGTGAACGGAAAAGATTTGCTGGTGGGTAATTTTAAGCTAATGGATAAATTCAATATTAAATATGATATTGACCCTTCCACAATTATTTATACTATCATCGCAATAGCATATGAAGGAAAATTTGCTGGCCTTATTACTATTGCAGACAGTATAAAAGAAGATGCAGGGATTACAATCAAAAAACTTCATAATCTTAATGTTAAGGTGACTATGCTCAGTGGGGATAAAAGTAGTGTGGTTAAATATGTTGCGGACGAGATAGGAATTGATAATGCTTTTGGTGATTTACTTCCAGAAGACAAAGTCAATAAAGTTAAAGAGATTAAAGCAAGAAAAGAGAGCGTCGCATTTGTTGGTGACGGGGTAAATGATGCACCAGTGGTTGCATTGAGTGACGTAGGAATTGCTATGGGTGGATTAGGAAGTGATGCGACTATTGAAACAGCCGATGTCGTAATTCAGGATGATAAACCTTCAAAAATTCCCATGGCAATCAATATCGGTAAAAAAACAAAAAAGATTGTTTGGCAGAATATCATCCTAGCATTTGTAGTGAAAGCAATTGTGCTTATTCTTGGAGCTGGTGGTTTAGCAACCATGTGGGAAGCTGTTTTTGCTGATGTAGGAGTTTCACTTATTGCTATTCTGAATGCCGTAAGAATTCAGAAAATGAAATTTGAATAATTACTTTTCAGATTTTTTTAAACATTGCAATTCAATAAATAAAATGAAGTTTTTAAAGCAACCTCCAATATCTAACTAATCTTTAAATCAATATAATTCTATTGTTTTTATTCCGGTTTTATATCGGAACATCAATAACTATGTTCGAAAATAACCACTGAATTAAATCAAAATGCATATTCCCATGACAAATTTTTTCAAAAAATATATGCTCATAATATTGATGCAGATTTGTTGTTTAGCCTCAGCACAAGACAGTCTGAAGTTAAATACTCTAGATTACTATGATTCTTTAGAAGTATCTGATCTGAAACATCATCAATTAAGTTACAAGAAATTAATTATCCCGGCAAGCTTGATTACAGTCGGTGCCATCAGTTTTGTTGTTCCTGAGATGAAAGAAATAGATCGTGATGTTAGGGGAGAAGTGAATGAACATAATTTGTCCAATTCAAAGCTGGATAATTATACACAGTACGTCCCTGCTGCAATGGTGTATGCCTTGAATATAGCAGGAATGAAGGGTAAACATAATTTTAAAGAAAGAACAATTATTTTTGCAACCAGCCAGGCTTTGACAGCGGCTATTGTACTTCCAAGTAAGAAATTAATCGGAGAAGAACGACCTGATAAATCCAATAATATGTCGTTTCCTTCGGGACATGCTGCTGTTGCCTTTTCGACTGCCCACTTTTTATTCCGTGAATATAAGGACACCAATTACTGGCTTGGAATATCGGGATATTCATTTGCGGTTTTTACAAGTGTATACCGGGTAATTAATAACAAACATTGGGTAACTGATGTATTTGCAGGCGCTGGAGTTGGGATATTGTCAACAGAAATAGCTTATTGGTTATATCCCAAAATCAATTCTTTGTTTAACATCAGCAAGGGTAAGTCTGCTTCTATGATTTCGCCATTTTATCA
>DAMDNI010000176.1:3950-6338 GCA_032083825.1 Bergeyella sp.
TTATCAAAAATTTGATAAAACGAATATAATGGGGCTAAACTATCAATTGTCCTTTTAAAAGTAATGTAATGAGTTTTAAAAGGACATTAAAAAGAAAAGCAATACGTAATAGTAAACATAGGGTTTCATCCAAGGATATCTTTTATCTAATCTGTTGTGCCCTTTTTTTTCTTTTGCTAATAATACATCAGACTTATAAATTTAGTATTAAGTATACAAAAATTCATCCCAGACCATCTAACCATCAAACACACTCTAAATAATTAAAATACAATGTATCATTTTCTGAATAAAAATTAAGTATTCTCCAAACAATATTCTCCAAACAATATTTTCCAAACAAAAATTCATTCAAACAACTTTTATAAACCTTTTATTTTTTAACATTAGCATGAAAAAATTATTACTAAATCTTTTGACGGGCTTTGTATTTTGTACAATCTCTGCACAAGCACCAACGAATTATTATGACGGAACAGCAGGTCTTTCTGGAGCAACCCTAAAATCAAAACTTAAAACAATAATTACCAATGGGCACCAAGACAAAGGGTATGCAGGATTATTAAATGCATTTCAAACTACAGACCGAGATTATTTTTATGAAAACGACGGAACTGTAATGGATATGTATTCAGAAAATCCACTTGGATCAGATCCATACAACTATAACCACGGTTCTAACCAGTGTGGTAATTACAGCAGTGAAGGCGATTGTTATAATAGGGAGCATGTAGTACCACAAAGCTTATTTAACCAAAACTTACCAATGAGATCAGATGTCCATTTTGTGACACCAACTGATGGCAAGGTAAACGGAATGCGATCAAATTACCCATTTGGAAAAGTAGGAACGGTTTCCTTTACTTCATTAAATGGTTCAAAATTAGGAAGTTCGGCTTCCGCGGGCTACGCAGGTACTGTTTTTGAACCAATAGATGAATTTAAGGGAGATATTGCAAGAATGATTTTATATTTTGTAACAAGATATGAAACACAACTTTCTGGTTTCAGCAGTGGAAACATTTTAGGCTCTTCGGCATTTCCAGGTCTTCAAACTTGGGAACTCAAACAATTACTTGCGTGGAATGATGGAGATCCAGTCTCAGCTTTTGAAATAGCACGAAATAATGCAGCTTTCACATATCAGGGAAATAGGAATCCATATATAGACCGCCCTGAATTTGTTGCGCTGATTTGGGGAGCTTTTATGGCTGTAGATGATGTTTCAATATCTAAAAATCTAACCATTGTGCCAAATCCAGTTAGAGGAAATGTTTTAAGAGTAACTGGCGAAAAAGATTTGAAAAAATTTAAAATTGCATTAATTATTAATTCTGCTGGACAAAATGTTCAAACAATTGAAAAACCATTCGAGAATGGGAATACAGTTAATTTGAAAAGTCTACCAAAAGGAGTTTATTTTCTTAAATTAGATAATAGCAATACAAAATTTATTATAGAAGATTAAAAAAGCAAAAGGAAGTGACCTAAAAGTCAGATACACCTTCTGAGAATCAAATATTCATATACTCCTCCTGTATTGGGGTAAGAATAGAACCAGCAAAAATTGAGGCTGTCCAAACTTTTCGGACAGCCTCTTTGCTTTTTTAATCTAGTAATTAATTGTATGCCTCGCCAAAAAAAGTTTGGACAGAATTATACCTTCGTTTCTTACACTATAAAAATCTTCCATTAGATTACTCTGAGTAGAACACTTTTAAAATTTTTGGAATATGACTATGTGTTAAATAAGATAAAAGTTCAAAAACCGAAATCCAGATTAAATATTACAATAAAATTAGATTAATATAAACAAATTGTTAGATTAGTCTAACAATTTGTTTATATTTGAAAAAAAAATAATCGTGAGTAAAAGATATTTATCTGTTGTTGTACTTTGCTATCTTGTTTTTATTATCGTGCAGGCTTGTGATAACCTCCATCCGGAAGCAATAGACGAAGGCGAATTATTAGACGGTCCGATTGAGGGTTTGTCCTACGCTGAAAACCAGCAATTTTTGAAAGGAGATATTGCTTTTAATGATGAAATTTTCACAGTTGAAAAAGGGCTTGGGCCTACATTTGTAGCAACAAGTTGCGGCAGTTGCCATGCCGGTGACGGAAAGGGCACGCCTTTTTCTACGCTGACTCGTTTTGGTCAGGTTGACGAAACGGGTAATTTATTTTTACATTTAGGTGGTCCCCAATTACAGAATAGAGCGATACCGGGTTATACTCCGGAGACAATTCCTTTCGGAGCGACATTTTCCAAATTTACTCCGCCTGCAAATACAGGATTGGGTTTTATTGAATTGGTGTCCGATACAGATATCTTGGCAATGGCTGATCCTTTTGATGCAGATAATGATGGGATTTCAGGAGTTCCAA
>DAMDNI010000177.1:0-6332 GCA_032083825.1 Bergeyella sp.
ATAATATTAATCAGTCCGCTTTTTCCTTCTGCTTCATATTTCGCCGGAGGCGTTGTAATGACTTCAATTTTGGCAATATCATCGGATCGGATTGTTTTCAGGTAATTGATCAGCTCATCTCCGGAAATATTCAGAAGACGATCGTTGATCATAATCGCAACGTTGCTTTTCCCTGCAATGGAAATGGCATCATCCGTGGTTCTTACCATCGGCGTTTTACCAAGTGCTTCCACAGCGTCAATACCTTGTGAAGCTACAGAATTTTCTATATTAAAAACCAGGCGGTCTACTTTTCGCTCAACCAGCTTTTTGCGTCCGCTAAGCACAATACCTTCCACCTTGGCTTCGGAGATTTCCGGCAGTTTGATTTCAATATCTTTTGTTGTATCTCCGTTGATTTGGATTTCTGTATTATATATTTTTTCTCCATCGCGCACAATTTCCATAATAAAACCTCCGGTTTCTGGAAGTGCAATCTGATAGTTCCCTTTCTCATCAGTAAGTGCAGAAGCTTTTTTTTCGTTTTTTGTAAGAATAATTTCGGTATCGGACACCGGTTTTTTATTCTGATCTGTAATTTTTCCTTGAATCCTTTGCGCAAATGTGACGAGAGAAGCCACAAAGCAAAAAAACATCAAAATCTTTTTCATAGATTACTTTTGCTAACAGGACATTCGAACAGGTTATTGCATTACATTCAATTCAAAAATTTTCCATTAAACAACTGATTCACAAACAAATTAAAAGACATAAAAAAGAAAAGCCGTAGTAAAAACTGCGGCTATATTTGTTATTTCTTATCCAAAAGCACGGCTTAAAAGGCTCTCAACCTGAGGCTCTCGTCCTCTGAAGTTTTTATATAATTCCATCGGATCTTTTGTTCCTCCGGAAGAAAGCAGGATTTTATATTTTGCCGCAATTTCCGGATTGAAAATTCCATTTTCTTTAAAATAATAGAAAGCATCTGCATCCAGAACTTCCGCCCATTTATACGAATAATATCCTGCAGAATACCCGCCCTGGAAAATATGTGAAAAACTTGGCGACACCGCCGTTTCCGGATTCGAAGGATACAGATTGGTCGCCTGAGTTTCATTTGTTTCAAAAGTTTTGATGTCGGATACTTGGTCAGATTTGGTATGATATGCCATATCCAAAAGCCCGAAACCAAGCTGTCTCAGAGTCTGATAGCCTTCCATAAAGCTTTTTGATTCGTTGATTTTTGCAATTTTTTCATCAGGTAAAACTTCTCCTGTTTTATAATGTTTTGCAAAGGTTTTCAAGAATTCGGGCTCGTAGCAGTAATTTTCAAGAAATTGGGAAGGCAATTCCACAAAATCCCATTTAACAGAAGTTCCGGAAAGATTCGGATATTGTGTATCAGCTAAAACGCCATGAAGCGCATGTCCAAATTCATGGAACAATGTGGTCACTTCCTGAAATGTGAGCAAGCTTGGTGTATCTTTTGTCGGCTTTGTAAAATTACAAACCACAGAAATATGTGGACGGGGATTTTCTCTGTCTTTTTTGTATTGATTTTTATAGCTTGTCATCCAGGCTCCGGCTCTCTTACCTTTTCTGGGATGATAATCGGTGTACAGAATCGCTTTGAAATTGGTATTTGATGATGAATTGTCTGTTGATTGATTCGCGGACTTTTCAAAAATCTCATACGTTTTCACATCGGGATGGTATTTTTGAATATCCTGGATTTCTTTAAATTCTAAACCGAAAAGTTTTCCTGCCAAAATGAAAACTGCTTCCTGAACTTTCTCTAACCGGAAATAAGGTTTCAGTTCTTCATCATCAATATCGAATTTCTGCTTCCGAAGCTTTTCTGCATAAAAGGCGTGATCATAACTTTGAAGGTCTTCTATCCCATCAGCTTTTGCAAGAGATTTCAGTTCTTCGATCTCTTTTTGGGCAAAAGGGGTGGCTTTTTCCAAAAGCTCGTGTAGAAATTCAAAAACTTTTGCCGGTGATTTGGCCATTCTTTCTTCCAGAACAAAATCTGCAAACGTTTTATATCCTAACAATTCTGCCTTTTCCTGGCGGAGTTTCACAATTTCCTTTATCAGATCCTGATTGTCAAATTCTCCTCCGTTAAAGGATTTTTTCCCATTGGCAAGGGCGAGTTCTTTTCTCAGTTCACGGTTTTCGGCGTAAGTCATTGCAGGAAGATAACTCGGATATTGCAATGTAATCACATAGCCTTCCAGATTTCTTTCTTTTGCATCTTCCTGATACTGATGAAGGATTGCTTCGGGAATTCCTTTCAGCTCATTTTTATCTGTAATATGTTTGAAATAAGCATTGGTTGAAGCTAAAGCGTTTTGCCCGAACTGCAGTGATTTTACAGACAAATCCATACTGATTTTTTCGAGCTTCTTTTTGTCTTCGTCATTCAGAAGGGCACCGCTTCTTACAAAACCTTTGTAGGTTTCGGTCAAAAGAGTCTGCTGTTCTTCATTTAATGAAAGTTTATCTTTTTGATCATAAACATTTTTGATCCGTTTGAATAGTTTTTCGTTCTGAGAAATTTTAGAGAGAAATTCAGTCAAGAGAGGCGAAACTTCCTGAGCAATTTTCTGAATTTCGTCATTGGTTTCTGCAGAATTAAGGTTAAAGAAAATACTGGAAACCCTGTCTAATTGTTCTCCGGAAAAAGCCATCGCTTCGATGGTGTTGGCGAAAGTCGGTTCTGCAGGATTTTCGGTAATTGTACTGATTTCCTGTTCAGAAATTTTTATTAATTCTTTAAAAGCAGGGAGATAATGCTCTTCTTTAATTTCTTCAAAAGGCGACGAAGTATATTTTGTATTAAATTTTTCTAAAAGCGGATTCATAATTTTTGATTATTGCGATTGATTGTTATATGGTTCTGACAGCTCAAATTTAATACCTAAAGTTGAAAGTATGACAAATTTGCGCCTATAGAAACGGAGTTTTATTTTTTTATTGATTCAGAATGATGGGCTTACTTTTACCAATCACAAAAATATTATCTTTGCAGAATGATTCGTATTACCAAAATTTTCACTTTCGAAACCGCCCATGTTTTGTACAATTATGACGGGAAATGCAAAAATATGCACGGACATTCGTATAAGCTTTTTGTAACTGTAAAAGGAAATCCGATCAATGATCTCGACAACCCGAAAAACGGGATGGTCGTAGATTTTGGCGATATCAAAACCATTGTGAAAGAAGAAATTGTAGATATCTGGGACCATGCGGTTCTCATCAATGGCGCTTCTCCTCATAAAGACCTGGGAAAAAGCCTTGAAGATCAGGGGCACAAAGTCATTTACTGCAGCTTCCAGCCTACCTGCGAAAATATGCTGTATGCGATCGCTCATAAAATCAAAAGCAGGCTTCCTGAAAGCATTTCTTTAGCATATCTTAAACTTCACGAAACCGAAAATTCTTACGGAGAATGGTTTGCAGAAGAAAATTAAACAGATCTTTGCCAATGTGCTGCAATTCAAAATTCGGATTTTAAATTCATGAAAAAGATTCAACTCCAGCCCGATAAAAAAATTTACTTTGCATCCGACCAGCATTTCGGAGCTCCTAATCCTGCAGAAAGCAAAAAAAGGGAAGAGCGTTTTATCCGTTGGCTTGATTCTATAAAAGCAGATGCACAGGTTTTGTTTCTGATGGGAGATCTTTTCGATTTCTGGCATGAGTGGAAACATGTGGTTCCCAAAGGTTTTATAAGGGTTTTAGGTAAAATTGCAGAACTTAAAGATTCCGGAATCGAAATTTATTTCTTTGTCGGGAATCATGATCTTTGGATGAAAAATTATTTTGAAGAAGAACTCGGAATCCCGGTTTATTTTGAGAAAAAATATTACGAAATTTCAGATAAAAAATTTCTTTTAGCTCATGGAGACGGGCTTGGCCCCGGAGACAAAGGCTACAAAAGAATGAAAAAACTTTTCACCAATCCCGTTGCGCAATGGTTTTTCAGATGGCTCCATCCTGATATTGCGATGAAATTGGCAATTTATTTTTCTACAAAAAACAAACTGATTTCCGGTGACGAAGACAAAGATTTTCTTGGGGAGGATAAAGAATTCCTGATTGTATATTCCAAAGAAAAGCTGAAAACGGAAAAAATTGATTATTTCGTATACGGCCATCGTCATCTTCCGATGATTCTTGAGCTGAGCGAAAATTCCAAATATATCAATCTTGGCGACTGGATTTCTTATTTTACCTATGGTATTTTTGACGGAAAGGATTTCCACTTAAAAACATATGATATCTGACCGAAAACGGCTCAAAAAATGAAAGATATTTTCACTATACAATCTGAAAAAGATTTCCTGAATTGCTGTCTGGAAACATTTCGTTACCAATATGAGAACGTTGAAGTTTACAAGAAATTTGTCGATTATCTCAACATTGATCCTTCAGAAATAAACACCATTTCGCAAATCCCTTTCCTTCCGATAGAAATGTTTAAAAATCATTTGGTTTTAAACAAAAATCAAAAACCGGAAAACTATTTTCAAAGTTCAGGGACAACACAAATGAACCGTTCCAAACATTGGATTGCAGATTTCAGGCTGTATGAGGAAAGCATTTACAGAAGTTTTGAAGAATTCATCGGGAAGCCTGAAGATTTTATTTTTCTTGGCCTGCTTCCGAATTATTCGGAGAATACACATTCTTCGCTGATTTATATGGTAGATTTTCTGATGAAAAAATCAGGAAAACCGGAAAACGGATATTTCCTGTATAATCACGAAGATTTGTTCAATTTGCTTCAAACTTTGCAGGATAAAAAAGTGCTGTTTTTTGGTGTTTCTTTTGCACTTTTGGATTTTCTTGATTTTTTAGAGCAAAATTCTTTACATCTTTCCGAATCTTCTACTTCCGGGCTTACCATCATTGAAACCGGCGGAATGAAAGGGAGAAAAGAAGAAATGACCAAAGATGAGCTGCTGAAAATTTTTACAGAAGGTTTTAAGACAGAAAAAATCTATTCAGAATATTCGATGACAGAATTGCTTTCCCAAGCCTATTCTTTAGGCAGGAATATTTATGAAAGTCCAAACTGGATGCGCATTCTTGTAAGAAATACTGAAGATCCGTTTTCTTATCTTGAAAACGGGAGAACAGGTGCCATTAATATTATTGATCTGGCAAACCAGCATTCCTGCAGCTTCATCGCAACACAGGACTTGGGGAAAATCCTGTCTCATTCCGAAACTTTTCTTTCTGCTCAAAAAAACAATAACGGGATTATAAAAAATTCTTTTCAGGTCTTGGGAAGAATCGATCATTCCGATATTCGCGGCTGCAGTCTTTTGGTTTCTTAATTTTTTTATTAAATGCTTAAAATAGAAGAGCTCGTTCACGCCTTTATCCATTCGCACTGTGATTTTGAAAAAGAGTTGGTGCTTACCAATCATTTTCATGCAGATTGGGAAGCGGACATCCTGATTGTTGATTCTGAGGGCTTCAGCCACGAAATTGAAATTAAATTCTCAAAGAGTGATTTCAAAAATGATTTCAAGAAATTCTACATCAATCAAAATACAGGCGAAAAATTTCTGAAACATGACAAAATCGGCTGCGGAGATTATGTCTGCAACTCGTTCAGCTTCCTGCTTCCAATGGGTATGATTGCTCATGAAAATATTCCTGAACATTGCGGCATTATTGAATTTTATCATAATCCTGATCATTGGGAAACCGAATTCCATACCATCCGGAAACCTAAAAAATTACATGAAGATTCTTACTGGAAACTTAACGACAAAGATCTTTTCCTCAGAAAAATGGCACTCAATCTCCTTCAAAGGAAAATGGAAATTAAGGGAAAACTTGAAGAATTCATTTTTAAAAATCCTTTTGAAATCCGAAAACTCAAATGAGATTATAAAAACACATTGGATCGGATAAAAATGTAACAAGAAAAAGTTTTTAAATCCTAAAATTCTTTTACATTTGTTTTAATCCAAAACTTTAAAACCATGAAAAAATTCCTGAAATTTATTGGTGTAATTTTCGCCATTCTGATTGTGTATGCAGTAATTGCTTTATTGTTTTTTGACAGTCATTATCACGGCGAAAAGTCTTTAATCATAAACGCACCTGTCGAAAAAGTGTGGCAAAATGTGAATTCCATGAAAGCAATAAACTCCTGGAGCCCATGGATGAAAATTGATCCAAAAATGAAAAAAGAATATACCGGAAATTCAGGAAAAATAGGCGACAAATTCTGCTGGGATGGCAATGACGATGCAGGAAGCGGCTGCCAAGAGATTTCCAATCTGGGATTTTATGGAAACACTACCGGATTTGTGTCTACAAATATC
>DAMDNI010000178.1:0-3344 GCA_032083825.1 Bergeyella sp.
AAAATAGAATACAAATTCACCAAAGGCGGCTGGGAAAATGTAGAACTTGACGAATACGGCAATATTACACCCAACCGAAAAACGGAGAAAAAAAACAAGGAAACCAAAGACCTTGTCAAAAAATGGCGTCTGAACTGGGGACCATTCAAAGAAGAATTTTTCCCGACTGTGGAACTGATTTCTGATGAGTTTTACATTCCGCAGCTCGACCGTTTCCGGAAAGTCTGGGCACTGCTTCCTTACGATTATGAACAGTCTGAAAAATCATATCCGGTTCTTTATCTTCAGGATGCACAAAATCTTTTCAGAGACGGCAGCGAATACGGAAACTGGGAAATCGACAAAAAACTTTCACTTTTAGCCGAATACGGAAGAGGCGATTTAATCGTTATTGCGATCGATCACGGTAAAGAATCCAGGATTAATGAATACATTTTTGACAATGATACGGTATCAAAAGGTTCCGAAGGAAAAAAATACATCCGCTTCATTACTGATACTCTGAAACCCTATGTCGATCAAAATTACAGAACCAAAAAAGAAAGGGAATTCACGGGAATCGGAGGAAGCTCTTTAGGCGGTCTGATCAGTATCTACAGTGGTTTTCTTTATCCCGAAGTTTATTCTAAATTACTAATTTTTTCGCCTTCGCTTTGGGTAGAACCTCATAATAATTTCCCGATGCTCAGCTTCCGGAACCCTTACAAAACAAAAGTATATTTGTACGGCGGAGAACAGGAAGGTTCTAAAATGGTAAAAAGAATTCACCTTTTTGAAGAAAGCCTTCGTCTTTGGGAGGATAAAAAACTTTTTGATTTTGAAATCCGTACAAGCATCAATCCGGAAGGTACGCACAGCGAGTTTTACTGGTCCCAGGAATTCCCCAGAGCAATAGAATGGCTATTTTATGACAATACTGAAAATCCTGCAGAAGTGGCTCCGCACCAAAATATGGAATACGAGTCCGAAGATTAATTTATTCTAATAAACACAAAAATCTAATATCAAAATAATTCTAAATGAAAATCACAATCTCCAATAAAATCAAAAAAAATTATACCCAGATTTTTTCTTTTTTCACGGAAGAAACATGGGAAAAATCAAAAAAGAATTTCCCAGACAAAACCCATCACTTTTTTACTGGCAAAAAAAACGAAAATTTTGTGGTTACAGAAGGAGATAAAGCACAATATTTAATAGGCTTGGGAAAAGATGACCAAAATTTTGAAATTCAAAAAGCTGCAAACGATTTTTCGCAAAAAAATAAAAAAAACCTACAATCTGTTCCCACAAAAATAGAAGCAGAAAATCTAGATGAAAGCCAATTCGAAGAATTAATAAAGGGATTGTTTTTAGGAACTTACCAATATCTCTTTAAACCAGAACATCCTTTTTGGAACGAAGAATTCGGTATTCATTTTGAAAATTTTGATCAGAAAAAATTAAATGAAATTTCAGGAAAAGCACTTGCCCTCTGCAAAGGCCAATTCGCTGCAATGGACTGGCTCAACAAACCTGCAAATTTCAAAAAAACAAATATCGTTTCCGACTTTCTGAAAGATATTTCGAAAAAATACAACTTCAAATATACCGCTTACAACCGTAAAGAGTCTGAAAAGCTTGGTTTAGGCGCATTTGTATCTGTTAATCAGGGAAGCTCCATGGATTGCGCATTCACAATTATTGAATATAAAAGCACTGCAAAAAATGCAAAAACCATTGGTTTGGTCGGGAAATGTGTACTTTTCGACACAGGTGGAATTTCCCTTAAAAATCCCGACAACATGCATTATATGAAATCTGACATGGGCGGTGCAACAGCAGTTATCGGAACTTTGATTTCTGCAGCAGAAATGAATTTGCCGGTTAACATCATCGCAATTTTGCCGGTTACAGATAATGCTATTTCCGAAAAAGCTTATCTTCCAAGTGACGTTGTAACAGCTTATAATGGCAAAACAATTGAAGTACTCAACACGGATGCAGAAGGCAGAATGACGCTCGCTGACGGACTTTCTTACCTTTCTAAAAATTATAAAACCGACGTTTTGATTGATTTGGCAACCCTTACGGGAAGCGCCGTAAGAATGTTCGGAGATACTTGTGGAGCCTTGTTCTCCAATAATGAAAATTTAAAATCTGCATTAATAAAATCTGCTGACCAAACTAACCAGAGACTTTGGAATCTTCCGCTTTGGGATATTTGGAAAGAAGATTTCAGATCAGACGTTGCGGATTTTAAAAATATCTCAATGAAACCGATTGGAGATTGCATTGTTGCTGCAAAATTCCTCGAACAATTTATTGAAAACCATCCAAGCTGGGCGCATCTCGACATTGCAGGTGTTGCCTTCGGAAACGTAAATTATGCAAAGGAAAAAGCAGCAACCGGATACGGAGTTCAGCTTTTATTAAATTTCATTGAAAATTTCCAATAAAAATTAGCGTATTACAAAAATTCTCAGTATAATTGAAATAAGATTTTTCAAATCCGAATCATTTTCCAAAAATAAGTATTGAATACTTAATAAAAAAATCATTTCTTTTTTGAAAATTCATTAATTTTTAAAATTCATTATATGGAGGAGAAAATCATTGTTTGTATTTCATGCTATTATAAAGGATACGATTTTATGGATGAGATGAAGAATCTCGGAAATAAAGTCATCCTCATCACTTCTGAAAATCTGCGCGAGAAAAACTGGCCATGGCATGCCATAGAAGAAGTTTTTTACATGCCGGAGATTTCCCCTTCCGTTTGGAATCTTGAGCATCTTGTGCAAGGATTTTCGCACCTTCTTAAAACAAGAAAAGTAGATGCAGTAGTAGCATTGGATGATTATGATGTGGAAAAAGCAGCATTAATCCGGGAAACATTCAGGATTCCGGGAATGGGACAAACCACGCACCGCTATTTCCGAGACAAACTGGCAATGCGCCAACAAGCAAAAGACACAGCAATCAGCGTTCCCGAATTCACATCTGTTTTTAATAATGATACTGTTCATGAATTCACTCAGAAAGTTTCTCCGCCTTGGGTATTAAAACCTCGTTCTGAAGCTTCTGCAAGCGGAATTAAAAAACTAAATTCAGCAGAAGAACTTTGGGCAGCAATAGACATATTAGGAGATGAACGCCATCTTTTTCTTCTCGAAAGCTTTAAACCTGGTGATGTATATCACGTAGATAGTTTGGTTTATGATAAAGAAATCGTGTTTACCTGCTGTTCCAAATATCTTGCACCTCCAATGAAAGTTTCTCACGAAGGCGGTGTTTTCAGAACAAAAACACTGAATCGATATTCAGAAGAGTTCAATTCTTTACATGAAATCAATACACAGGTT
>DAMDNI010000178.1:3354-6315 GCA_032083825.1 Bergeyella sp.
GCCTCAAGAACGGAGCCACACACAGCGAATATATCAGAGGAGAAGACGGAAAATACTATTTCCTTGAAACTTCTTCAAGAGTCGGAGGCGCACATATCCCCGATTTGGTGGAAGCTGCTACAGGAATCAACATTTGGAAAGAATGGGCAAAACTTGAAACCGCATTGCTAAGAAATGAAAAATATGAAGTCGCAAAAGCCACCGGTTTCTTCGCTGGCCTTATCATTGCTTTAGCGAAAGATTTGCATCCTGATACATCAGAATTTGAATGTGAAGAAATCTACAAATTTCTTCCTATCGATTATCACATCGGAATTGTATATAAATCTGACAACGAAACAAAAATTCAGGAAAGACTAGACGAATCAGCAGCTACCATCACAGAAAAAATACTGAATATTCTTCCGCCAAAAGAGAAACCGACTTCATAATATCGGTGAAATAGAATTCCCCTCTTTTGGAGGGGTGGCAAAATTTGAAAAATTTTGACGGGGTGGTTAAATAAAATAAATAGTAAAATTGAAAAAATAAAAAATGCCGAGAATAGAACATACTGATTATTATTCACATATTTTAGGAATGAGCCTTAAAGTAGAAGTTACAGGACATTTTGGTTACCCAATCATCATGTTCCCTACATCACAGGGTTCTTACACTCAGAATCATGATTTTCACCTCAATTCGAGTATCAATTGGTTCATTGATCAGGGAATTGTAAAATTATATAATATACAGACTATTGACGGATTAAGTTTTTACGATAAAGGCATTCATTCTTCCGACAGAATCAGAAATTATGAATTGTGGGTACAGTTTATCCGGCAGGAATATATTCCTTATATCCAGAAACTTCATCAAACACACAGAGTTGCATTAGCAGGAGCAAGTTTTGGAGGTTACCATGCTGCAAATCTCGCATTCCGTTTTCCTGATTTGGTGTCTCATCTTTTCTGTCTTTCAGGAGCTTTTTCGATACGGAATTTCATGGAAGGTTATTCCAGTGATTTGGTATACTTCAATTGCCCGAGAGAATTTGTGCGAAATGATGAAGCCTGGAAATACAAGCACATGCACATTGTATTAAGCACTTCCGATGAAGATATTTGCCTTGAACAAACAAAAGAAATGGCAGGCATTCTTAATTCTAAAGGAATTAACAACTGGTATGACGAGAGAAAATGGATTAACCATGATTGGCCGCTTTGGAGAATGGTATTTCCTATGTTTATCGGAAGATTTTTCGGATAAAACTTAAAAACAAATAAGATGAAAGTTTTCAGTTCTGCAAAATTAGATGCGACATCAAAAAAGATCACACTTTTTATTTTTGTGATTTTTACCCTTTTGATATTTGCGGGATTTTTATCTTATCAAATCAACTTATTCATCCTTCCCATATTGGTTTCTGTTGTATTGATAAGCTATTTTTTCATGCCGCAATCGTATAGTGTAGACAACGAATGCATAACGATAAATTTCATTTTTTTCAAAAAGAAAATCCAGCGAAGCAAAGTTGTTGAAATTAAAAACATTCCGAAAGATGAACTCAAAAATTCAATAAGAACCTTTGCAATCGGAGGCTTATTCGGATACAATGGAAAGTTTTACAATTCGAAGCTGGGAAACATGATTTGGTTCGTCACCAACACACAGAAGATGGTGATTATTCAGCTTTCTGACAAAAAATATATAATTTCTCCGGAAGAGAAAGATTACTTTCTAAATTTTCTGAAAACAAGTTAAAAATTAAAAATCCTCAATAATAAATAATTAACACAATTAAAATACTATGGCAAAAAAAGTTGGAATTTTATTCGGTATGGAAGATACATTCCCTTGGGCTTTTATTGATAAAGTAAATGAATTAGGAAATGGTGAAATCGTAGCAGAAGCGGTCTCCATTGATAAGCTTGAACAAGGAGCAGACTACGGATATGCAGTCATCATCGACAGAATTTCCCAGGACGTCCCTTTTTACAGAGCTTATCTTAAGAATGCAGCGCTCAACGGAACTTACGTTATCAATAACCCTTTTTGGTGGAGTGCAGATGAAAAGTTCTTTAATAATGCATTAATGACGAAGCTCGGGATTCCACTTCCGAAAACCGTTCTTCTTCCTTCACACGAAAGACCTTCCAATACTACGGAAACATCTTTCAGAAATTTAAAATTTCCGCATGACTGGGAATACATTTTCGATTACGTAGGTTTTCCGGCTTATATGAAACCTCATGATGGCGGAGGCTGGAGAAATGTATACAGAGTAGAAAGTCCTGAAGATATGTGGGCAAAGCACAGTGAAACCGAACAGCTCGTAATGATGGTTCAGGAAGAAATAGTTTTTGAAGATTATTACAGAGTTTACTGTCTTGGAAAAAAATATGTTCACATCATGCCTTACGAACCGAGAAACCCTCATCATCTAAGATACGCCACAACTCATCAGACTGAAGGCGAAGAGCTTGAAAAACTGTTGAAAGTCATTCATGATTATACCATTAAAATGAATGAAGCATTAGGTTATGATTTCAACACTGTGGAATTTGCAGTAAGAGACGGTATTCCTTATGCGATTGACTTCTGCAATCCGGCTCCGGATGCCGACCGAAATTCAGTAGGAGAAGAAAACTTCAAATGGATCGTAGAACATGCAGCAAAATTTGCAGTAGAAAAAGCAAAAGAATATGTTCCGGGAAAACCGAATATTTCATGGGGAACTTTCGTGAAAGATTCTATCAAAAAATAATCTTTTCATAACAAAAAACACAAATTCAATATGCATACATTCACATTAGGCGTAGAGGAAGAATATCAGATTATTGACGCAGAGTCAAGAGATCTGGTTTCGCATGTTTCCAAAATTATTGAAGGAGGAAAAGCCACACTTGAAGAGCATCTCAAGCACGAAATGCACGAATCTGTCGTAGAAATGGAAACCGGAATCTGTGAAAATATACAGCA
>DAMDNI010000179.1:0-6232 GCA_032083825.1 Bergeyella sp.
GTTTACAATGAATGTACCAGGCACAAAACTAGTTGGAGCTGACGCTAAAGTAGGAAGAACAATACCTTTATTATCCGTTCCGAATTCTAATAACACACTTGAATTACTTGGCTCAGAAGGTGTCTTTCCAATAGTGACCTGAGCAAAGCATGATGCCCCTAAAAATAGGGCAATTATATTTAATTGTATATTTTTCATGACTTTTTGAATTAATGGCTTATTCGTTACAACCTTTTTCAATACATACCCATCCTTTGTGTGATGGATTAATTGTTGGTGAATTACCTCTAAAGATTTTCACGCATTTTGCTTCCTTGTCATATACCATCATCCCGATAATTGGTGTCAGATTGCTAAGTTGCGACGTGGTTTCTATATGAGTGATTACAAATCCTTTCGATGCAGAATCCAAAACTAAGTATCCGTTTGGTACAGCTTTTGGCCAATTGTTTACTGTAATCGAAGCCTTGTTGAGTATTCCAACATACGAGTCTGAAGATGTTCCGCCAATCCCCGGTTTAGAACAAATACTGCTTTCAAATAAAACATTTACGACGTTACTTGTTACATTTTGGCAAGTTCCTGAAATTGTAACATAATAGTAATCTGTCCCCGCTGTTGATCTCGTTGGTGGAGCAAACGTATTTCCAGTTCCTGATTGTACTAAAGTTCCCGTATTTGTTGTTCCATCTGTTGATTTGTACCAATTATAAGTTAACGTGCCGCTTCCTGTAGCAGTTATAGTAATAATTGCAGGTGTCATATTAATATTCACTGTTTGTGTTGCAGGATTGGGCTGTGATGTAATTGTTGTCGAAGTGTTAGAAGCAGTCACTGTTACGGAAGTTCCTGCGGGATGATAACCTGTACCAGGCGATGTAGTATCATAATAATAAGGTGTATAAATCCCTGCCGTATTAGAGTCGTTATTTACTAATGTTGCACCCTTAAACCAGCGCAATTGATAATTTGCAGGAGTTGTACTTGATACTGTAGAATTTAGCTGAGCCCGAGTAACGGTTGTAGTTCCACAAGATGTGTTTAAATTGGTTTGTGTAACATTAGGAATGATATAAGCATAGACTTGCGGATTATCAACCGCCATATTGGAGTATGCTGCAAGATCTTCTCTAATATACCAGCGCAATTGATAAGTTTTGCCAGGTTGCAATTTTGGGGCAGTAGAGAGTGGTGTAAAATCGGTAGTTACATTTCCGTTAATAAGCTGGTCATTGGAAATATTTCCCAATAATGTATTTCCTTCATAAAGTCTGAGTTGTGAGCTATACGTTATATTCGGGTTGTTAACAGCCCGTCCCATTTGTAAATAATTAAACTGATAAATAGGGCTGGTAGCCGAAGTAGTTATAATGGTATATAAATAAGTATTTTCTTGATATACGTTACTTGTATTTTGTATGTAATAGTAAGATGTATTTCCTACATTGGCCGTATTTACAGAGCTCCCTACCTGCCTGCGAAAATTGAGTTCTCCATCTGCTCTATAGATTCGGCTGATATTTAATGCAGATGGCTGATAGCCAAGCTCAGCGTTTGTGGTGATATCATAATTTCCGTAATCGTTTGAATTATCTCCGTAAAAACCCATTAAAAAATGAGAAGTGTTATTATAGGCGGTTGTGCTGGGTTGTGCCAATGCATTTACATTTAGGCACAGCAATATAAAGGCACATACAACCTTTAAAATATATTTTTTGTACATATTTTGATTGATAAATTTATTATTAAATGATTTGCAATTCTTTTTGCAAGAAATAAATTTAGCAAACAGGCGGCGGCCTAGTAGTAAAAGAAGATACAGAAAGATATTTATAGAAAATATCAGAATAGAAAGTCGTTTTTTTTTCAGAATTCTTAAATAGGAATAAAAAGCGGACTTTTTCCGCAAATATTTTTCCTGGCGGATAGTGAAAATTGGAGATCTGAAAAGCTGCTTTGGAACTGCTGTTTCCTGCGAATAAGTTTTCGTTTTCAGAAGGTATTTGGTGTAAAAAGAAAGGTGGAGGAACTTTCGTTTTCCGGATTTTTATTTTTTTTGATGAAAGTTCTTTTTCATCCTTTTTTCTTTTTGTGTCGAATGCAGATTTAGAAGAGTCCTCGTCTTTCTTCGTACTTTTTATCAAATGAGCCTCCTTCGTTTGTGGAGAAGGGATATTGGTAATTGTATTTTCAGCAATAACTATTACAGAAGGATCGCTGATATAAATCTGGACATGATTGTCCGATTTTTTTTGTTGCGGAGCATTAAGACTGTCTTTAGAAATAGGCTTTTCAGAGGCATCAATATGACCGTACAATACGAAAAAAGCCAAAAAACAGAGTATGTTTTTCAAAATAGAATATTTTGTGTTAGTGCGGTTTATCATATTTTCATTAAATCAAATCTTACAAAGAATAAAGATTCTAAAAAGATTTTTCATAGAGAGCAAAAATATTAAAAAAACATAATTATTTGCTCTGATTTCATAATCTGTTTATAAATTATACAGAATTAATAAATAATTATAATCCAAGGATTTATAAATAGTACATTCTGAATAATGTGTGCAAAAAAAGAATAATCAAACGAAATAGAATTGTAAAAAAACGACATAATAAATCTTTATGCTGTTAATATATTTAAATATAATTTACTATTAATGTTAAATTGGTGAATAATAAGATTTATAATTAAAATATTTTTAATAATGAGAAATCTGAATTTCATGACAAATATTATTATTGCCAATCTATATTCAGCCGTAGCTTTGCATAAAATTTTAAATAATAATGAAGGTAGCAATAGTATTTCAAAAAGGTGAATTTCCCAAATATGTGGAAGATTTCGAAGAACCGATAATCCGGAACGAGAACGAATTGTTGATTTCTGTAAAAGCATCAGCAATTAAAAATCTGGATAAAATGCGGGCAAGCGGTAAGCATTATTCCACAGAAAATGAAAACTGGGAACCCAAAATTGTCGGAGGAGACGGTGTAGGATTGCTTGATGACGGAAGGCGCGTTTACGCAATCGGAACAAGCGGTATGATTGCCGAAAAGGCAATTGTTGAAAAAAACCGGATTGTGGAACTTCCGGATAATATTGAAGATTCCGTGGCTGCTGCTCTTCCAAATGCTGTTATGGGTTCGGCTCTGGCATTGCGATTTAGGGCAAATTTGCTTCAGGGCGAAACGGTTTTAATAAACGGGGCAACAGGCGTTACAGGCAAAATTGCAGTACAAATTGCAAAATATTACGGAGCCAAAAAAATAATTGCAACAGGCAGGAATGAACAATCATTAAAAGAGTTGTTATCATTAGGCGCAGACGAAATTGTTGTGCTTCAGCAGGATGGCGAAAATTTCATTTCCAGCATACAACAGATACATCAGCATACTCCGATTGATGTTGTGATCGATTATCTTTGGGGATATAGCGCAGAGCAGATTTTATCAGCCCTGAAAGGAAATGGAGGGTTTTCTCACCGTACAAGATACGTTACAGTTGGAGGTATGATCAATGATAAGATTACCTTGTCGTCTTCCATTTTGCGTAGTACGGATATTCAAATTTCTGGTTCAGGTCTAGGAAGCTGGACGGAGGCAGAAGTAAAATTATTAATCACCGAAATACTTCCGGAAATGTTTCAGCTTGCAGCCGAAGGAAAGCTGAAGATTGAGACTGTCAATTTCGAATTGAAAGACATTGAAAAAGCTTGGCAAATGTCTATTGACGGCGGAAAGAGGTTAGTGGTTTTGATCTGAAATGAAAAAAATAAATATTTCGGGACTGAAGAAGCAATTCAATATTATTAAATATGTTAAAATATACATTTTATCTAAAATTATTTGCAAATGAAAAAATAGTCTACTAAATTTGTAGACAAATAAATCGAATCAGATTTTTCAAATCATCAATATATTCCGATTCGGTTGATTATTATTGAAGTTTTTCAATATAATCTTATCAAGAAAAGCTGAGGGAAATGGCCCGGCGAAGCTTTAGCAACCTCCGGAAAGGAAAGGTGCTACATCCATCCGCAGCAGCGGGAAGATAAGTACAGAAATACAGTTAGGCGATATTATTCATATCATAAAACTCTTCTTGCTTGTCAGAAGAGTTTTTTCTTCTGGTTGTTCATTTGATAAGGTAATTTTTTTAGAAATAATTTAAAAAATTTATACAATGAGCAGAATTACAGACATTATTCATTCGGTTCCGGTAGATCCTTTAACAGGCGCTCTTACCGTTCCGGTTTATCAGACTTCAACTTTCTTGCAGGAAGCACCAGACATTAACAAAGGATATGATTATTCAAGAACAGGAAATCCTACAAGAGCAGCACTTGAGAAAATTGTGGCAGAACTGGAAGGTGGTACAGCAGCTTTTGCATTCGCAACAGGAATGGCCGCTATTGATGCAGTTGCTAAAATTTTACAGACCGGAGACGAAATCATTGCAGTAGACGATATTTATGGAGGAGCATATCGTTTATTTACTGATGTTTATGCTAAATTTGGGATAAAGGTATATTTCGTTGATACTTCCGATCCGGAAAATATTTTAGAATTTCTCAATGAAAATACAAAACTTATATGGCTTGAATCTCCTACCAATCCTACTCTGAAGATCTCTGATATACAAAAAATTGCAGATATTGCCAAAGCAGCAGGAGCACTACTTGTCGTAGATAATACTTTTGCAAGCCCAGTTGCCCAGCTTCCTTTTGAGCTTGGGGCAGACATTATTGTGCATAGCGCAACAAAATATATTGGAGGGCACTCTGATTTGGTTGCAGGTATTGTTGTCACCAATTCTCCGGAATTGGCCGAAAAAATTAAATTCCAGCAGAATGCTGCCGGCGCAGTGCTTGGTCCATGGGATTGTTATCTTGCTATACGAGGAATTGAGACTATTGAATTGCGGGTAAAAAGACAAAGCGAAAATGCCTTTAAAATTGCTGAATATCTTTTGCACCGTCCAGAAATTGATAAAATATATTATCCGGGTCTTCGCACACACCAAAACCATGAAATTGCTGCTTTCCAGCAAAATAATATTTTTGGAGGTGTCATCTCGTTCAGCTTAAAAGAAGATACGGTTGCAGCGGCTACAAAACTTATTACTTCTACCAAATATTTCAAGCTGGCGGAAAGCCTTGGAGGCGTTAAAAGCTTGATTTGCCATCCGTTCAGCATGACGCATGCTTCCATTCCTAAGGACAAAAAACTAAAGGCAGGAATTCAGGAATCATTAGTACGTTTATCGGTAGGAATTGAAGATCCTGAAGATCTCATTAAAGACATTTCATTTGCATTGAATCAATTGTTAACAAAAAAACCGGTTTATTAAAAACAAAAAAGTATGAGTAAAATATTGTTTTTTGGTGACAGTATAACATTCGGTGAGTACGATGGCGTATTCGGCGGATATGCAGATATTCTGAAACGCTACAGCCATACAAAATTTTTAACGGAAAATACCGAAGAAGTGACTGTTTATAATCTGGGAATACCAGGAGAAACAACCGAAAGTCTTATAAAACGGATCGACACTGAATTAAAGAGCAGGATTTCAGACGACAGGAGCGCAGTGTTCCTTTTTTATGGAGCCAATGATCTTGCCAAGAAGGAGGGAAATCATCAGGTTTCTCTGGATAATTTTTCAGCAAATATTTCTGATGCGGTAAAAAATGCGCAAAAATATGGCAGTGATGTTTACTTAATTGGTCTAGTTCCTATTTCTGAAAGGATTAATGATGTGGTTACAAGTACCGGAAAAAAACGGTCACAATCGGATATTATCATATACAACAGCAAAATAAAAGCAATAGCTGAGACTTTTAGTGTGAATTATGTGGATCTTAACCTTTATTTTGAAGATAAGACAGAGGAATTCATTTCAATAGATGGGGTACATCCCAATGCTAAAGGTTACCGCCTGATTGCAGAAATACTAAAACCTTTATTGGAAATATATTTTTAAAATATTTTTTTCTGGGATATTTCAGAATCTTTCTTAGTGCTTTCTCATCGGCTTCTGTCATTGTTTTGGAATGATACGAAGCCGATTCTGGCTATAAATAGAAATTCCGGGTTAAAAATATTTAATTCCCGGAACTCAAAAATTAATAATTGATCCTTAAAAAATTTCCTTCGAGATCGAATATAAGATCTAAAGTATTGGTAAGCTCCACCTCATAATAATTATTTTCTTTCTCTATGGAATTGA
>DAMDNI010000180.1:0-6184 GCA_032083825.1 Bergeyella sp.
TATCCCGTTATCTTTTCTGAATTGGAATACTTCTTTTTGACTTGTCTCCCAAAGATGAGCAATATTCAAATCTGCGAAACCTAATTTCTTAGCTTCAAGAAGAATTTCTTTGTTGAATTTATTTTCTTTGATTGTCGTTTCGAAATCAATCAGTTTTTTGATTTTCCAGATGAAGAATTTATCAATTTTACTCCATTCTACAATCTGCTCCCAATCGTAACCTCTTCGTAAAGCATCACCGATAATGAATAATCTTTCATCATCACAAACCCGGATTCTTCTTTCGATTTCTTCTGCTGTTAAAGCTTCGGCTTGTTTTTTCTTTAATCCTAAATGACGGATTCCTGTTTCCAAAGAACGAATCGCTTTTTGTAAAGATTCTTCGAAATTTCTACCGATTGCCATTACTTCGCCTGTTGCCTTCATCTGCGTTGACAATCTTCTGTCAGCGGTTTCAAATTTATCGAAAGGGAATCTAGGAAACTTAGTCACAACATAATCTAAAGCCGGCTCGAAACAAGCGTAAGAAGTTCCTGTTACCGGATTTTTGATTTCATCTAATGTCAAACCAACTGCAATTTTTGCAGCGATTTTTGCAATCGGATAACCTGTTGCTTTACTTGCCAAAGCCGATGAACGCGAAACTCTTGGATTCACTTCTATAATATAGTAATTGAATGAATGTGGGTCTAATGCCAACTGAACATTACATCCACCTTCGATTCCTAAAGCTCTGATGATCTTCAAAGAAGCGTTTCTCAACAATTGATATTCTCTGTCAGAAAGTGTCTGCGAAGGCGCCACTACAATCGAATCTCCTGTGTGAACACCAACCGGGTCGATGTTTTCCATATTACAAACCACAATGGCGTTGTCGTTGGAATCACGCATTACTTCATACTCAATTTCTTTGAAACCGGCAATTGACCTTTCAATCAAACATTGTGTTACCGGCGAATGTTTCAATCCCAATTCAGCGATTTCACGAAGTTCAGTTTCATTGGAAGCAATTCCGCCTCCTGTTCCTCCCATTGTAAAAGCAGGACGAACAATTACCGGATAACCTAAATTATCTGCAAAAGCTAAAGCACCTTCAACAGTTGTTACGATGTCTGATTCCGGAACCGGTTCGTTCAGTTCTCGCATCAATTCGCGGAATAAATCTCTGTCTTCTGCCTGATTAATTGCTGAAAGTTTTGTTCCTAAAACTTCCACTTTACATTCTTCAAGAATTCCGGATTTCTGTAATTCAACCGCCATATTCAGTCCGGTTTGTCCTCCCAAAGTTGGAAGAAGCGCATCGGGACGTTCTTTGCGAATGATTCTGGAAACGAATTCCAGCGAAATTGGTTCAATATAAACTTTGTCGGCAATCTCCACATCCGTCATTATGGTTGCAGGATTGGAATTGATTAGAATCACTTTGTAGCCTTCCTCCTTCAAAGAAAGACAAGCCTGTGTTCCCGAATAATCAAATTCCGCAGCCTGACCAATAATGATTGGACCCGAGCCGATTACTAAAATTGTTTGTATATCTGTTCTTTTCATTTTAAATTAGATTTCAGATGTGAGACATCAGATTTCAGACGCTCTCTTTGAAAATATTTTTATTATTAGATTTCAAATGTGAAATATCATATTTTAGATTTCTCACTTAAAAAATTTATTTTTTAAGATTATTTTTGAATGTATAAATCATTCTTTGAATTTCATTTAGATTTGATATTAGAATATTTACTTTTTCTGGGTCAAGCAAACCTAATTCTTTTGTAAGAATCAGTTGTGTTTGTAGTTCAAATGAGGAAGCATTAGCAATTCCAAGAAAATGATAAAATTCTTTATCATTATTTCTACCTGCTCCTTCCGCAATATTTGACGGAATTGAAACTACAGACCTTTTAATTTGAGAAATCAAGCCAAATTTTTCATCTTTTGGTAAATCAGCACAAATGATGTAAACTTCTTTTGCAAGTTCTATCGATTTTTGCCAGAAAAGTAATTTTTCAAAATTATGCATTAAAAGTCTGTTATCTGATGTCTAATATCTGTAATCTATTATTTTTTGAAATCTTCCATCAAAGTGATGAAATTATCAAAAAGATAATTCGCATCTTCCGGACCTGGACTTGCTTCCGGGTGATATTGCACTGAGAAACAAGGATGAATTTTGTGCTTCACACCTTCATTTGTTCTGTCATTCAAAGCGATATGCGTTTCTACTAAATCTGTATTTTTTAAAGATTCTTGGTCAATGGCGTAACCGTGATTCTGGGAAGTGATGGCGACTTTGTTTTTTTCCAAATCTAAAACCGGATGATTTCCACCTCTGTGTCCGAATTTCAGTTTGTAAGTTTTTGCGCCACAAGCCAAACCAATCAGCTGATGACCTAAACAAATTCCGAAAATCGGAACTTTCCCTAATAATTTTTGAATCATTGTCAAAACGTGCGGATTATCTTCCGGATCGCCGGGGCCGTTGGAAAGCATTATTCCATCAGGATTCATTAAAAGAATTTCTTCAGCAGTTGTATCCTGGGAAACTACGATGATATCACAATTTCTTTGAGACAATTCGCGGATGATTCCCAATTTGGAACCGAAATCCACCAAAACTACTTTGAAACCTCTTCCCGGACTTGCATAAGGTGTTTTTGTTGAAACCTGCTCTACTTGATTTGTAGGAAAATTGGTTGATTTTAGTTCTTCAATCACTGCGTTTTCATCTGCATCTGCATTGACAATTTTCCCTTTTTCAACGCCTTTATTACGAAGGATTCTTGTCAATTTTCTGGTATCAATGCCTGAAATTCCAGAAAGATTTTTCTTTTTGAACAATTTATCCAAAGTAATTTGTGTCCGGAAATTGGAAGGCAAATCGCATAATTCTTTAACAATTAAACCTTTGATGGCAGGCTCGATGCTTTCGTAATCGTCACGGTTGATTCCGTAATTTCCAATCAAAGGATACGTCATACAAACAATTTGCCCGCAATAAGACGGATCGGAAATAAGTTCCTGATAACCCGTCATTCCTGTATTGAAAACCACTTCGCCCGCAGTTTCCTGTTCCGCTCCGAAGCTTTCTCCGTAAAAAACTTCGCCGGATTCTAATATTAGTTTCTTTTTCATTCCTTTTTATTAGAGTTCAGACATCAGATTCTGGATGTCAGATTTCATTTTTTATTTTGAAGCAGGGATAAGATCATCTCTGCTTTTTCGATCTTTATTCAAATTCAAACCCTTCTCTTTCGAGGACGAATTTCAAGATTGCCATTCTTGCAAAAACGCCGTTTTGCATTTGTTTAAAAATACGGGAACGGCTGCACTCGACAAGTTCGCCTGCAATTTCGACACCACGATTGATTGGTGCAGGATGCATAATAATAGCCTTTTCTTTCATTTTTTGTTCGCGTTCCTTGGTCAGTCCGTATTTTCTGTGATAGCTTTCAAGAGACATATTCATTTGTTCGTCATGTCTTTCGTGCTGGATTCTCAGAAGCATCAAAACATCCACTTCTTTAATCAATTCGTCAAGCTGCAGGAAAGTTCCGTTGATGAGCGCACCTTCATCAAACCACTTTGAAGGACCGGAAAAATATACTTTTGCCCCGAGTTTTCTTAGAGCTTCTGCATCGGAATTGGCAACACGGCTATGCTTTGCATCTCCTACAATTCCTACTTTAACCCCTTTGAATTTCCCAAATTCCTGATAAATCGTCATCAGATCAAGAATGGATTGTGAAGGATGGTTTCCTTTTCCGTCGCCGGCATTGATAATCGGGATTTTAATATTTTTGAGCTCATTATAATAAGCATCGTCTTTATGACGGATAACTACTGCATTTATCCCGATTGATTCAAGTGTTCTCACCGTATCATACAAGCTTTCACCTTTATTGACAGAGCTTGTAAAAACATCAAATGGAACGACCTGCAGCCCAAGCTTTCTTTGGGCAACATCAAAACTTGTCTTGGTTCTGGTACTGTTTTCGTAAAAAAGATTAGCAATAAAAACGTCTTTTTTAGATTTTAGAACCTTTCCGTTTGCAAATTCCTGTGCATCTTTAAGAATTTGCGTAATCACGTTGGCATTGAGTTCGGCTGTTGTAAACATAATATTAAATTTTTGCAAAAAAAAACGAAGCCAAAAGCTTCGTTATTAATAAAAAATATCGTTACTGTCGGCGTTTCCGCTTCCAAATTTGTTGTCTAAGTAATGAGCTGTATTCATTAGCTGCAAAGATAATAATAATTTATAAGTATTAAAAATTTTTATAAAATAAAATTCTAAATCAAAAACTAATATTGCTAAATTATTATATATTTGCTAAAAAACTATATATTATGCAAAGCAATTGTCCAAAATGTAACAACAGTAATATTGTAAAAGCTGGAATTATCAACAAAAGACAAAGGTATCATTGTAAAGACTGCAATTATTATTTCACAGTAAAAAAGCTAGGAAAACAGATTGATGATTATTTCGTAACAAAAGCTTTACAGCTTTATCTGGAAGGATTAAGCTTTCGTGAAATTGAAAGAATCATTGGTGTTTCGCATGTTACCATAAGCTCCTGGATTAAGAAATATAATATTCAGCGTCCTCCTTTTTCAGACTTCCATACGTCTTATAAAGTATTAAAACAGAATGAATTAATTGAATTCATCAAGAATGAAGAAAATATAAAAGGTTCAGGGCTGATCATTACAGAATTTGGAGACAAGTACATGATGATTAAATGGGAACGCTTCAAAAAATAAATAAATTTTCGGAAATAAATATAATATTAGCATAAATATATATTAAATTTTATTCATAAGATTTTTAATTTCAATTTAGGAACATCAAAAAACACCCTCAAAAATTATTAATCTATGAAAAAATTAATCCTTTTACTTGGAGTTTCCCTAATCGGAAATTTTTATCAAGCACAAGGTTCTCCGGATTACGGAAGCGGATTAAAAATCAATCTTGATCAGGAAGGGAAAAAATCAGTAAGATTCATCCTTTGGAATCAGATTTGGCTCCGCAATACGCAAATGAATCCCGGAACCATGATTGCCGACGAAGCCGTAGACAACGCCTGGTCTATCGGAAACAGACGATTAAGAGTCCTTGCATATGCTCAGATCTCCAAACGATATATGATCGTAACGCATTTCGGGATCAATAATCAGACTTTTATTAATGGCGGTGCTTCCGGAACTACAGGAACAGGCGGCTACGGAAATGGAAAAAAGCCGGGGCTCTTTTTCCATGATGCATGGAATGAATATGCAGTTGTACTTCCTGAGGAAAATAAAAAATTCAGTTTATCTTTAGGAGGCGGGCTTCATTATTACATGGGACTTTCGCGTTCTACAATGGCATCTACACTTAATTTCTTAACTGTTGATGCTCCTATTTTCAACTGGCCTCTGATTGAAAATTCGGACCAGTTTGCAAGACAGATCGGATTTTTTGCAAAAGGAAAAGTCGGAAAATTAGAATATCGTTTGAGCGCAAACAAACCTTTCGCTACGAATATTACACCGACGGATGTAACTTCCGCAGATGCTGCTGTAGCTGTTGACAACAATGGAAATCCTAAAATTTCCACTGCAGGTTATTTCGAATATCAATTTTTGGATCAAGAATCCAATCTTCTTCCCTATAAAGTTGGAACGTATTTAGGAACCAAAAAAGTATTCAACGTAGGGGCTGGTTTCTATCACGAAGCGGATGGAACACGCTCTTCTGTAAACGGGAGTATCTCGAAGCATGACATCAGTCTTTTTGCTTTGGATGCTTTTGCTGATATTCCTGTTGGTTCGGCAAAAAACAAAATGGCTATTACAGCTTATGGAGTTTATTATAATTATGACTTCGGGCCGAATTATTTAAGAAATATTTCCATTATGAATGTAGGTTCCAACGATCCTAATTTTACAGGAAACCGTGCTATTGCAGGAGCAGGAAATTTACAGCCAATGACAGGAACAGGAAGCATCGTACATATACAATCCGGCGTTCTTCTTCCTAATCAAAGCGAAAAACCAAAACTGAGAATTCAGCCTTATGTTGGCTATACACACAAAAATTTCGAAGCTTTGGACAAAGCCTCCAATCAGTTCGATATTGGTGCAAACTGGCTGATTGACGGCCACCATGCGAAAGTTACCACGCAATATTCCACAAGACCAA
>DAMDNI010000181.1:0-1057 GCA_032083825.1 Bergeyella sp.
AATTATTTTTCTGATAATATAATGATTTACCAATAATCAAAAAATTGTGATAATTTTTATAATGAAAAATGAGGATTACATAATACTTTGCGCATAAAGTTGAATATTTTTTCCTTTAAGAATTGTTTAAATACTTGCATTATAAAAATATTTAACTTTAATTTACAACCCGAAATTTAATAACAATTATAATTTAGTTTAATATGGAAATGAATGTTTCAAACACAGAAGAGCAAGTGGTTGCTAGAAAAACAGGAGGTTTAAATCCTATCTTAATTATTCCTATTCTGATCGCGATAGGATTTTGCATTTATCTATTCGTTCTAGGAAATCCTAGTAATTTTAAAGCGGATCCTAGGCTTGCTAATGTAGCTTCAGTTGCTTTCACAGATGTTGAGAGATCAGAGTTTAATCCTGAAGGATTTATGGGGATTATTTACATGGGAGGAATCATTGTACCGATCCTTATCTCTTTTATGATCATCGTTATCGTGTTCTCTATTGAGCGTTACTTCGTTTTGAGAAAAGCACAAGGAAAAGGAAATGTTGATACATTTGTGTTGAAAGTAAGACAACTTCTTAACCAGAACAAAGTTGATGAAGCAATTGAAGAATGCGACAGACAACAAGGTTCCGTAGGAAATGTTGTAAAAGAAGGTTTAGTGTCTTATAAAGCTTTGGCTCATGACAATACACTTGACAAAGAACAAAAAATGGCAGCCCTTAACAAGGCAATAGAAGAAGCTACAACTTTAGAAATGCCAATGTTGGAAAAAAACATGATGATTCTTTCTACATTAGGTACAGTAGCAACGTTAGTAGCACTATTAGGTACGGTACTTGGTATGATCGCTGCATTCCACGCTTTAGGTTCAGGAGGAGGAACTCCGGATTCTGCTAAATTATCAGTAGGTATCTCTGAAGCACTTGTAAATACAGCATTAGGTATTGGTACTTCCGCAGTTGCTATTATCCTTTATAACTTTTTTACTTCTAAAATTGATGGTCTGACATTCAAGATTGACGAGATCGCAATGTCTATCCAGCAGTCATTTGC
>DAMDNI010000181.1:1067-6076 GCA_032083825.1 Bergeyella sp.
CCGTCAAACAATTAGAAGTTAAATAAAAAAGTAATATATAATGGCGAGAGTTAAACCAAAAAGACATAATATACGAGTAGATATGACGGCAATGACCGACGTGTCATTCCTACTGCTCACGTTCTTTATTCTTACAGCCCAGTTCGCAAAACCGGACGTGGAGACGATTAATACGCCATCTTCTATCTCAGAAAAACTTCTTCCAGAAGGAAGTTTGATGACAATTCTTAGTACAACAGACGGTAGATTTTATTTCACGCCTGTTGAAAATGGAACAGAAAGAATGAAGCTATTGGACAATATAGCAAAGAAGTATGGCACAACGTTTTCGGATGAAGAGAAAGCCGCTTTTGCAAATGTTAAATCAATTGGAGTTCCTGTAAACCAGCTTAAAGGTTTCCTAAAACTATCAAGTGATGAGCAGAAAGCTTATAAAGCTCCCGGAATTCCGATGGATAGCACAAATAAACAACTTATTGATTGGGTACAGCAAAGTTTGGCGATCAATCCTGATTACAAATTAGCAATCAAGGGAGATACCAATACAAAGTATCCAAGAGTGAAAAGTTTATTTGAGGGTTTAAGAGAAATTGATTTTCTTAAATTTTGGTTGATCACTAATCAAGAAGTTAACACTAATAATTAAAAGAAATGGCAGAAGTACAAGTAAAAGATTCGGGCGACAAAGGCAAGAAGGTACGATCCAAAAAGCTGAACCCGAGCGTAGACTTAACTCCAATGGTAGACTTGGCATTTCTTTTGATTACATTCTTCATGCTTGTAACTACCTTCAGCAAGCCGAATGTAATGGATTTAGGACTTCCGGCGAAACCAAAACCAGGACAAAAAGCTCCTGATACAGAAATAGACCTATCCAATTCAATCACGTTGATAATTGGAAAAGATAATAAGATTTTCTATCACCAGCAAGATCAGGCTGGTCTTAATGACCAAACACTGATGGAGACTAATTTTGATAGAGAAGGGATCACAAAAGTAATCCAGCAAGCAAAAGCGAGAGCTAAAAATAAAGATCTGTTTACAGTAATTATTAAGCCTACCGATGATGCAGTATATAGAAATTTTGTAGATATCTTGGATGAGATGGAAATTACCCAAAACGAAAGATATGGTGTTACCGATCTTAAGCCTTATGAGCTTTCTTTGTATGAAAAGAAAGTGGGAGGTCCGTCCACAACTCCTCAGACTACACCTACAAATTAATTTTAACTTTAAATAAAGATTAAAATGGCTAATGAATTAGAATACAATAATAATGTCACATTAGACGATATTGTATTTGAAAATAGAAATAAAGAATATGGTGCTTATGATCTCCGTCAAAAGTATCCAAGAGTTCTTACAAAAGCTTTTATCGTTGGTACGGTTCTCTTTTGTGTAGCAGCTATTACTCCTTTTGTTGTAATGAAGATTAAAGAAATGAATGCAGCAGAAAAAACTGAAGTTAATGCTAAACTCATTGATATTCTTCCTGAAGAAGAAGCTGTAATAGAAGAACCAGAAGATGCACCACCTCCACCTCCGCCACCTCCACAAGAACAACCGCAACAAGAGGTTATTCAGAATGTGGTTCCGGAGCCGGTAAAAGCACCGAAAATAGAAACTCCTCCGCCTCCAATATCTAAACAATTAGAAACCACAACTGGTATGATAAATCAGGAGGGTGTTAAAACTCCAAGCTATACACCACCGCCACCGCCACCCTCAACAGGTACAAAAGCTTCTACAGCAGAAGTAAAACCTCAGGTAAGCGAAACACAGGTATATACTGAGGTGGAACAAATGGCAGAATTTCAGGGAGGTATTAATGCCTTTAGAAATAAAGTTTCAAGTAGTTTTGACACTTCTGCGATGGATGGTGATGAAGGTACTGTAAAAACCGAAGTTACTTTTATTGTTGAAAGAGACGGAAGTATTACAGATGTTAAGGCAAGCGGTTCCAACAAAACATTTAACGATGAGGCTGTACGTACAGTAAAATCGATTAAAACCAAATGGAGCCCCGCTAAAATCAATGGTCAACCTGTTCGTTACCGTTTTAGAATGCCTCTGACCATGCAATTCGAATACTAAAAATAAATTATTCGCAATAAAAAGAGAGACATTGTCTCTCTTTTTTGTTATTTTTGTAGTCATGATGTTCAATTGGCTTTCTTTAGTAACAGGATTTTTTTACGTCGTTTTAGGGATCGTGGTTATTATCTATAAGTTCTTTATTATTTATTTAGAACCCAATATCGCATATTCTCTTGGTGCATTATTAATATTATATGGTATATTCAGGATTTTCAGGTCTGCTTACAAAATTAAAGATAAGAAAGATGAAGAATAGCCGTATTTTAATCCTGATTATAACATTATTTTTATTTTCAGCCTGTAAAAAAGAGGAAAAGAAAGAAACACCCACCTATTTTAATGGTGATTTGACGATTCTTACTGATGATTCGTTTAAGAGTGTAACAGAAGCTTTGGCAGAAGGATATATGATTAGCTATCCCGAATCGAAGCTTAAAGTAGAAACCAAGAAAGAAGATTTTGCCTTTTTGGATTTGTTGTCAGGGAAAGCTAAAATTGTTGTCATGTCGCGTGAGCTGTCTTCTCAGGAAAAAACAGAATACGAAAAGAGAACACAGCTGGAATTTCTTCCTGCAAAGTTTGCTGCAGATGCCGTTGTATTCATTGTGCCGAAGAATTCTTCCAAAACAAGTATATCTTTAAGCGAAATTGAATATAATCTAGAATCAGATTCTAAACCATTAATATTTGACGGAACCAATTCCAGTAATTTGAATTTTGTGGCTCAGAAACTGAACAAGAAACCTTCTGAATTAAAGTTTTCAATTCTTCAGGGAAATGAAAAAGTAATTGAAGAATTAAACAAATTTCCTAATAAAATCGGAGTAATTGGTTTGAACACGATTAGCCGTCCTTATGATAAAAAATCAGAAGAGCTGCGCAATTTGGTGAAAATACTGCCTGTAGAAGAGAAAGGGAAATTGTATGATATCAATCCGCAGAATCTTAGCAGCATGACATATCCTTTTACACGGGTGCTTTATTTTCTAATTAATGAAAACGGCTTTAATATTGCGAATGGTTTTGCAAGATTTTCCTGCACACATATAGGTCAGAAGATTGTCAGCAAAGAAGGTTTACAGCCTTATAATTTATATAAACGCGAAGTTCAAATGCGTTAATTTTTTATTAAAAACTTGTCCGGCCTCAAAGGTTTTCATTATTTTGGTCTGGAAATTGTTTTTTATCCAAATATTTAAATTTTACACAACATTATTATTAAAATGAAAGATAAGATTAATTTAACAAAGAAGATTGTATTGGGTGCTACGGTAACTTTTTTCTCTCATTTTGCTTTTGGGCAAACACTACAGGAGGGAATTGCAAGTACCGATAGCCACAAATATGCTAAAGCAAAACAAATTTATTCTGATATGGTGAGCAAACAGCCGTCAGCAGAAAATTATTTTTACTTAGGAAATATTTATCTTACTCAATTTGAACCAAATTTTGAATTAGCAACAGAAAATTTTAATAAAGGATTAGCAGCGGATAAGAAAAGCTATTTGAATAAAATTGGTTTGGCTTCTGTTAAATTAGGAAAAGGTGATAAATCAGGCATTGCAGATATTCAGGCTATTATCACTGAATCCAGAGGTAAAGATTCTGAAGTTCTTTACAGAGCTGGTGAAGCTTTAACATTATTTGAAAAAGCAAGCAACGCTGATTTGGCAGTTGATTATATTAATCAAGCTGTTGAAAAAGCTCCTAAAACCGGAGTTCCTGCCTATTATTACTATACTTTAGGAGATGCTTATCGTCTGAAAATTACCAACAATCCGCAAGTTGCCGGTGCCGCAATGTCAGCTTATGATAAAGCATTGGCTGTCGCAAGAAACAAAGCTTCCGTTTATACAAGAATGGGAACACTTTGGATGGCTGCTCAGCAATGGCAACAGGCAAAACAAAATATTGATAAGGCAATTGCTGCAGATCCTTCTTATGCGCCAGCTTATAAAGCAAAAGCAGCTTATGATATCAAATATCAGGAAAATGCTCTTGCTACTCAGGATTTATTGAATTATTCCAAATATGCAGATGAAGATCCGGATACACAATTAGAAATTTCAAAATTGTTTTTCACTAATGAAGATTATGCTAATGCAAAAACTACTTTAGATAAAATATTTGATAAAGTTGAAGATCCGATTAAATACAGGCTTCGTGCTTACATTCAATATGCAGATGCTGATTATGCAGGGGCAAAACAAAATATTGAATCCTTTATTTCAAAAGCAGAAAAGTCAAGAGTCTTGCCTTCAGATCAAGGGTTAATGGGGCTTATCGATGCAGGTTTGGCTAAAAACGAAACTGATCCGACAAAAAAAGCAGCGTTAACAGCAGAATCTCAACAAAAAATTTCTATTGCTAAAAATGCAAAAGATATCACATTGAAATGGGATGAAGAATTAGCTAAGATTGCAGGAGGAGGTGCGGCCTCACAAGCAGCAGCAGATGCTGGCCCAACCACTCCGGAAATAGAAGCTCTGAAGAAAAAAGTACAGGAAAATCCTCAAGATACAGATGCTCTTTTCAAAATGGCAACAGGGTATCAGGATGTTAAAAACTGGAACGGAGCAGTGCTTGCTTGGCAGAAAATGATCAATGTTCTTCCTGATTGGGCTCCGGCTTATTACAGCCAAGGCTACGCTTATCAGCAGGCGGAAAATACAGAAATGGCGAAATTTGCATATGAAAATTTTATTGCTAAAGTAAAACCTGAAGAAGTAGAAGCTAACAAAGAATCTCTTTCTTATGCTTATTTTGCAATAGCATATCTGGAAAAAGACAAAGATCTTACAAAGGCAAAACAATATGCAGCAAAATCTGTTCAACTGAATCCTACATATCAGGATGCAGTAAAGCTTAATACTGAACTCAATAAATAATAGAATAAATTATTCTTAAATAAA
>DAMDNI010000182.1:0-6073 GCA_032083825.1 Bergeyella sp.
AAACAAAAACTTCCGGAAACTTCCGGAAGTTTTTATTCTAAATATTTTGTTATAATTGCGAAAGAAGTGTCCTGAAGTTCACTTTTTCATCAATAATTCTTCTCAGGTTTTCAATCGGCACTCTTTCCTGCTTCATCGTGTCTCTTTCTCTTAAGGTTACCGTGAAATCATTCAGTGAGTCATGATCTACTGTAATGCAAAAAGGAGTTCCTATCGCGTCTTGCCTTCTGTAACGTTTTCCGATAGAATCTTTTTCCTCGAAAATAATATTGAAATCATATTTCAGATCATTGAAGATTTTTTCTGCCATTTCCGGAAGCCCGTCTTTTTTTACCAACGGAAGAATCGCTGCTTTTACCGGTGCTAAAGCTGGCGGAAGCGAAAGAACTGTTCTTTCGGAACCGTCTTCAAGAGTTTCATCTTTTAAGCAGTGTGACATTAGTGCAAGAAACATTCTGTCAAGTCCGATTGAAGTTTCTACAACATAAGGAACATAGCTTTCGTTTCTTTCCGGATCAAAATACTGAAGCTTTCTTCCTGAGAATTTTTCGTGTGCACTCAAATCAAAATTTGTTCTGGAGTGGATTCCTTCCAATTCTTTGAATCCGAAAGGGAATTTGAATTCTATATCAGCAGCAGCATTTGCATAGTGCGCAAGTTTTTCGTGATCATGAAATTTATAGTTTTCCTGTCCTAAGCCTAAAGCAAGATGCCAATTCAGACGTTTTTCTTTCCAGCCTTCATAGAAATCCAGTTCGGTTCCCGGCGGAACGAAAAACTGCATCTCCATTTGTTCGAATTCACGCATTCTGAAAATAAACTGTCTTGCTACGATCTCGTTTCTGAATGCTTTACCGATTTGGGCAATTCCGAAAGGAAGTTTATGTCTGGATGTTTTCTGAACGTTCAAAAAGTTCACAAAAATCCCTTGTGCAGTTTCTGGTCTTAAATATAAATCGGTTGCATTTTCCGCAGAAGCCCCCAATTTAGTTCCGAACATCAAATTGAATTGGCGGACATCGGTCCAGTTTTTAGAACCTGTATCAGGATCTGCAATTTCCAATTCTTCGATTAAAGCTTTTACATCGGCAAGATTTTCGGTTTCGAGCGATTTTGCCATTCTGGAAAGGATTGCTTTCTGTTTTTCACGATATTCAATCACTCTTGGATTGGTGGTTTCGAACTGTTCTTTATCAAAAGTTTCTCCAAACCGTTTGGCTGCTTTTTCAATTTCTTTCAGTGCTTTATCTTCCAATTTTGCACAGTAATCTTCAATCAGAACATCGGCACGGAATCTTTTTTTCGAATCTTTGTTGTCGATCAAAGGATCGTTGAATGCATCAACGTGCCCGGAAGCTTTCCAAGTAGTTGGGTGCATCAGAATGGCAGAGTCAATCCCAACAATGTTCTCATTGAGCTGAACCATTGATTTCCACCAATATTGTTTGATGTTGTTTTTGAGTTCGGCTCCGTTCTGTCCGTAATCGTAAACAGCTGAAAGCCCGTCATATATTTCACTTGAAGGGAAAATAAATCCGTATTCTTTTGCGTGGGAAACTACCTTTTTGAAAACATCTTCCTGTTTTGCCATGATTTTAGAAAATTTAGTGCAAAAATAGGGATTTTATTAATAAAAAATTTAACGAATTGGAAGCAACCGCAAGAATTTCCAACGAAAAATTTTCATACATAATGCCGAATATTTAAAGATTTGCGAACATCAAAATTATACTGGCTTTTGAGAAAGAATTTTTTAGAGATAAATTCTTTTCCATTTGGTAATTGTGTTCCGGCTGAGATTAAAGTGCTCTGCAAGCTGTGTGTTGGTGAATCTCCGCTGTTTCTGGAAATCCAGCATTTTAAAAATTGTAGATTTGTCGTATGAACGATATTTTTGATTTTCTCTTATTGCATTGTTGTCTGATTCGAAAATCAAATTGTTGAGCTCAATAATGTCAGATGCAGTGAGCCTTTTTTTTCTTAAAATTGATTGACAAATTTCGTTTTTTGAAGGATGTTTTAATTCAATAACATCTTCATAAATTTTTTTATAATTAGGAGTTGCCATATTTACTAATCCATTTATATAAAGTTGTCTTTGGAATTCTGTATTCTTCTATAATCTGATTTTTTGTTTTTGTTTGAGAATGAATGAGTTCTAAAACAAAATCAATGATCTCTTTGGTATAAATATTTTTACGGAAAGAAGGTAAGCTGCTTTTTTGGGGTTGCTTTTCTTCTCCGATGATGCTTGCAGGCGCATATAATATCAAATGCTGGGAATATAATCGGAAAAAATCATAATCCAGCAGTTTGCTGAATCCGAGTAAAATTTCTGTACTTACTTTAGAAGAGCTGTAAATGTCTTCAAGTTCCTTCTCGTTGATTTTCAGAGATTTGCAAATTCTCTGGGCATCAATATCACACTCGGAGACTCTTTTTTTGATGAATTCGCCTATTTTTATTTCTTTAAGGTAGCTGTAGGAATTTGTTTTCTCCATAAATTTTTGTCTGCGGATAGTTATCTTTGTATTAAATAGGTGTTTGATATTTGAGATTTTGCAAACCAATCTCTACTTATCATTTTGTATGAAAAAGCATGATCTGATGCTTTGAGCAAGCAGTCAATGTCTTTTCATTGAAAAATGTTTGAAATAATTTGTTTGTGAAGGAGTGCAGGGATTTAGATCTTTCATTGTGATAGACCTAAAATTAGAAAAGCACTTGTCCTTATTTTACAAAAAAGAAATGTATAAACATTATTTTCATTATTTGTGTTTTTTGGAGTATTATGGTGTTTTTTAATTGCTCAATAATTAAATATTAATAAAGATTTTATTATTGATTTATGCAAAGAAAAAAAAACTGAATGTAATAAAATTGTAAAAAAGCGACACGATAAATAATGATTTTATTTCCCAGATAATTATAAACAAGCATATTATATAGGATTATAAGAGTAAAAGACCTTGAAATTTGTGGATCATTTTTCTTTGTCAATTTCGAGAATCATATTGTTTAAAAACTCTATAGCATCAATGTTCAAATAGTTTTTTGGAGTAATTCCCGAATATTTTTTAAACTCTTTTATAAAATGAGACTGGTCTGCATAATTAAGCTCAAAAGCCAGTTCAGCAAGATTTTCGGCATCTCTTATAGACTCAATGACCTTACCAAATCGCAGAATCGACTGGTATCTTTTAGGTGAAATCCCTACCTGTTCTTTAAAAAGCCGCTCCAGGTGTCTCCGCGAAAGTCCTAAATCCTGAGTTACTAGATCTAATGAGGTGTCGTAAGCCAAATTCCCTTTCATAATAAAATCATCAATGAAATAGTTTTTTGCCTTTACTTTTCGGGCATAAATTTTTTGATAAAAATATTCATAGATGATGTTTAGCTGTGATTCGAAATCATTTGCTTTGAAAATTTTTTCGGATAAATCACTGCTTTTCAGATATGCCAGATCTATACTGGTATCTTTAAGCTCTTCAGAACTCAGATCAAATATCCGGTTGATGGCAGAAGGAAAAAAACAGATTCCGATGATGTAAGCATTCGGCGAAAGCTTCATTTTTGCGGGCTCGGTATTGACTCCTTTTATAAAAGTGGTAGGAAATTCTTTTCCATTTTCATCGGCGAATGAAGACCCGTTTTCTTGGCTGTGAAAAAAAAATCGGGGATTGATTTCTGCAAATTTACTTGAAACGATGTGAAACGGAATATTGTAGTCTGACATATCATCACGCCAGACATATTTTATATATTTTCGTAAGGACGGAGGAGGATAGTAAATGGTATACCCCATGACAGATCATTGTATTGGTTGATAATGATTTAGAGTTCCAAATGATAAGTTTATAATCCAGGTCAAATTTTTTTGATAAAAAGAAACTGTTCCAAAAATTTTTTTTTGAAACAGTTCTTTTTTAGATAAAACTTGAGAATTTTCTTATCGGTAAAACTGTTTATTCAGGTTTCCAGAAGTTCCATTCGCTTCCGTTATAAACACAGACCAGTTTAGAGACGGTATCAAAGACTATCATTCCCGGTTCGGGATTTATGATGTTTAAATGCGGAGATGCCACCATTGGCAATTGCATTGCTTTATTGCTGTCTTCCAATACCAAAATACCTGCAGTGTTGGTAGGGGCTCCTATAAATACTTTTGCATTGTTATCATCTGTAATACCATCCTGAAGCGTGGTATTTATAAAATTTTGAGATGATTTTGACAAATCTTTCCATCCGGAGTCTAATTTTACCTTTACTTTTCGGTCTGTTATATCCAGAATCATGGTTCCGTTTACTACATTAGAAACTTGAGATGCACTGTTTACCCATGGTAAAACAATTCCTTTGTTTTCGTTTCCGAATTCTAAAGAAATGGAAGGAGAAGAGATATTTGCCTTGCCTTGCCCGATAATTACCTGCCCTGATAATGATGAAGAAAAGGCAGCTGCTATTATTAAAAATAAATATTTCATTTTTTTTGTAATTAAATTAAAATGGTACTCTCCTAATCCGGACAGCCTTTTTTTGTTAAACATTTCCACGCTGCATTCTGATAGATGCTCAGGCAGTCGTTTACAGTGTCATACACCATCATTCCTTCTACAGGATCGGTAATATCTGAAGTGTTTACACGGTTAATTACAAAACCTTTATTTTTTGCCTCCAAAACCATGAAAGCTCCTTTTCTTGCCATCGGCCAGTTATTATTATTGCCATTGTCTCCGGCTCTTTTTAACGAGGTAATTCCGAATTTTGAAGCTAGAGCTGTTCCACTTGTATTTGCAGGTTTAAAGCAAAACTCTTTTCTGATACCGAAGTTTACATTTGTTACATTCACGCTTCCTGCAATAGTTACAGAAATTTCTCCGTTCACAGTTCCGTCATGTCCTGCATTCAAACCGATGTGTTCCCCTGTAGAAAGCCACCCTTCTGGTAAAATACTTGTCAATGATCCTAAAGGATTGGTAGTCACGGCAAAAATATAAGTGGTGTTCGGAAGTCCTGGAACGGTGTAGGTACCATTACTATTAACTTTTACTGTTGTGATGATTTTGCGGGTACCACTGTTTTCCAATAAAACACTTACATAGAGCGGAGTAGCATCTGCGGTACCTATTCCTAAACCATTTACTGTATTATCGGTCAGGGCATTGTTATCATTAAAAACGTTTCCACTCGCCTGTGTTCTGCTTATAGGCATACCGCACAAACCGCCATAAATAGTGACCGTCATTGTTCTTTCAACACAAGTTCCCCATGTCATTTTCAAAGTATAGGTTCCGTCATACGACGTATTGTAGTTGGCAATTGTATAATCTTTAGTAGTAGAAACTACCACACCTGCAGGATTTCTCCATTCATAAGCAGCTCCGGAATAATTCCTTCCGGATAATGTATATGATTGGTTAATACACGGTTGGGTATTATTGTCAATAAGATAATTATCCATTACACCAACAGTAAAGTTGTTATCCAAAGAATTTCCGCATCCGTCTACAACGCTAAGGTTGTAAACCGCCAAAGGGGTTAGATTTTGAATAATATAATTGGGTTGAGTGACATTGTTAATAGTTGTCCATGTAGAAGTTCCGTTGATTCTATATCTTAAAGTATATGGTGTAACTCCTGAAATATTAATATAAGCGTTTCCTGAAGATGTAGATCCGCTTTCACAGGTTATGGCTGATACAGAAACTTCCGGTCCGCCTGATGCTCCTGTTAAAGTCACGGTATTTCCAGAGACATAATAATTAAATGCTCCATTTCCGCAGGTAGGGGTAACCTTCATTCTGGTAATATAGGTTCCTGCAGGAAGGTTACTGAAATTTCCGGTGGTATTCTCCGCAATTACAGTATTCATATCATTTACATTGATTAATTGCACGGTAGTATTAAAAGCTCCGTTGTACACTTTTGTAGAGCTGATGCTTCCTCCTCCTGCGCAAACCGAAGTTGCATTTGAAGTCAATGATTGTGCTAATGCAGTTGTGGAAGTATTTACTGTGAGATTATAATTAGTAGTTACTCCGCAAGATGTAACGGCAATGGTGTAATTTCCCGG
>DAMDNI010000183.1:0-6060 GCA_032083825.1 Bergeyella sp.
AACAAAAAACGGGACAAAGCTCAAATAAAATGTTACATAATATTGTTTATTAAGATCAAACTGATGAATCAGATCTTTCAGCGATTCGAAAGTATTCAGCGAAGGATTTTCGATATCTCTGTACAGCTTGAAAAAACGGAAGTAATAAAAAGCAGTCACAATAAACATCGATGCAATCAACGCAGACAAATAAAACTTAAATTTAAAATCTCCCGGAATCAAACCAATAAAAATAAAAATCAGTATAAATAACAGTAAGGTTGACCAGAACTCCCAACGCATATTTTTACGGATTTTTTCCAGCGGAAGATGAACTTCTTTCTGTTTCTCAAGAGAAATTTCCGGTGTGTCGGAGATTTCTTCTTTATTCCAAAGCTGTTTTAAATTATCGAGTTCCATATTTTTATGTATTTGATGTTCTTTTTTAAAATTTGTTCACTAATTCTGAAAGTTTTTGTTTCGCGCGGTTCAGCTTTACGCGGGCATTTATTTCTGTAATCCCGAGCTGTTCGGCCATTTCTTTCCCGGGAATATCTTCGAGGTAGTAGAAGATCAAGGCTTTATCAATGGCATTCAGCTGATGAATGGCGTCGTACATTTTTTTGAGGTTTTGTTCCGTTTCATCATTGTAATCTTCATCTTTAATCTTAAAATTCTGTACTTCATCATTCTGAATGATACTTCTTTTTTTTTCGGATTTAAGGAAAATAATCGCCGTGTTTAAAGCAATCCTGTACAGCCAGGTAGAAAACTCGCTTTTGCCTTCAAATTTGTCGTAAGATTTCCAGACCTGATAGGTAATTTCCTGAAAAAGATCTTTCTGGTCATCAGCATTATCCATATACATCCTGGAAATTTTGAAAACCACACCTTTGTGCTTTTCCATACGTTCCAAAAATTCTTTTTCCCTTGAGGTCATGCTTTGTTTTCTGAAGAGTAAGTATCAAACATAAAAATTTGTTACAGAAGATTGAATATAATTTTTAATTAAACTTTAATTTAAATAAAAAAACGGGCAAAAAGCCCGTTCTAAATATTGAAATATTTTAAAGAGTTATTTTAAATCATAACGATCTGCATTCATGACTTTTACCCAGGCTTTTACGAAATCTTTTACAAATTTTTCATGGTTGTCATCCTGAGCATACACTTCTGAATAGGCACGCAAAATTGAGTTTGAACCGAAAACCAGATCAACTCTTGTGGCTGTCCATTTTATTTCTCCTGTTTTGCGGTCAACAATATTATATAGGTTCTCTCCTGCCGGTTTCCATGAATTATTCATATCAGTAAGATTGATAAAGAAATCATTCGTCAAAACTCCTTCGCGGTTGGTGAAAACGCCATGTTTTGTTCCTCCGTAATTGGTTCCTAAGACGCGCATTCCTCCTATAAGAACGGTCATTTCCGGAGCTGTAAGTCCCATTAATTGTGTCCTGTCCAATAGAAGTTCTTCGGCATCTACTGTGTAATTCTTTTTCAGCCAGTTTCTGTAACCGTCATGAATCGGTTCTAGATCTGCAAAAGATTCTGCATCAGTCTGTTCGTCTGTGGAATCTCCACGACCTGCATAAAAAGGAACAGTGATATTAACACCTGCTTCCTGCGCTGCTTTTTCTACAGCTGCTGTTCCTCCTAAAACAATTAAATCTGCGATGCTTACTTTTTTATCTAATCCGGACTGAATTTCCTGAAGTTTGTTTAATACTTTTTGCAGACGTTCAGGTTCGTTTCCTTCCCAGTCTTTTTGTGGTGCAAGACGAATTCTTGAACCATTTGCTCCGCCTCTGTAATCTGAACCACGGAAAGTCCTTGCACTGTCCCATGCCGTAGTGATAAGCTCAGCTCTGGTAAGTCCACTGTTTAATAATTTTTCTTTCAATTGTGTGATTTCGGAATCGCTTAATGTATAATCGACAACAGGAACAGGATCCTGCCAAATCAGATCTTCGTGCGGAACATCAGGCCCAAGATAACGGCTTTTCGGTCCTAAATCACGGTGTGTCAGCTTGAACCAGGCTCTTGCAAAAACTTCAGAAAAAGAAGCCTGATCATTATGGAATCTTTCAGATATTTTGCGGTAATCAGGATCGATTTTAAGTGCCATATCTGCATCGGTCATCATTGGATTTCTTCTTACACTCGGGTTGTGTGCATCAACAGGCTTGTCTTCTTCAGCAATATTTACAGGTTCCCATTGGTTTGCACCTGCAGGACTTTTTGTGAGTGCCCAGTCATATTTAAACAATAAATTAAAAAATTCATTATCCCATTTTGTCGGATGAGTTGTCCATGCACCTTCTATTCCGCTTACGACTGTATTTCCGGCATTTCCGGTTCCTTGCGGATTTTTCCAGCCTAAACCCTGTTCTTCTAATCCTGCTTCTTCAGGATCACCTCCCAAAACGGACGCATCCCCGTTTCCATGAGCTTTTCCTACAGTATGCCCGCCTGCTGTAAGCGCAACGGTTTCTTCATCATTCATTCCCATACGTTTGAATGTTACGCGCATATCGTGAGCCGTTTTCAATGGATCAGGATTTCCATCAACGCCTTCAGGATTTACATAAATCAATCCCATTTGAACCGCCGCCAGAGGATTTTCCAGAGAATCACGGTTTTGATCGTTGGAATACCTGTTTTTGGTTTCTGCAAGCCATTCTTTCTCAGATCCCCAATACACATCTTTCTCAGGATGCCAGATATCTTCACGTCCGCCTCCGAAACCGAAAGTTTTAAGGCCGACAGATTCGTAAGCTACTGTTCCTGCGAGAATTATTAAATCTGCCCAGGATATTTTATTCCCATATTTTTTCTTAATCGGCCACAACAAACGTCTTCCTTTATCTGTATTTACATTGTCCGGCCAACTGTTCAAAGGTGCAAAACGCTGGTTTCCCGTATTGCTTCCTCCTCTTCCGTCTGCACTTCTGTAACTTCCCGCAGAATGCCAAGCTGTACGTACAAACATTCCTGCATAATGTCCCCAATCTGCAGGCCACCAATCCTGGCTGTCGGTCATTAATGTTTTTAAATCATTTTTTAAATCTTCAAAATCCAGTTTATTAAATTCTTCAGCATAATCGAAGTTTTCTCCTAAAGGATTGGTTTTTGTATCATGCTGGCTCAAAATATCAAGGTTTAAAGCTTTTGGCCACCAATCCATCACAGATTTACCATTTTCTGTAAGTGCGCCATGAATAATCGGGCATTTTCCGCCTGAAGGAGCATCTGCAGATGAAGCATGGTTTTCTTCATTCTGGCTATGAATGGTCTCTCCCTGATTCTGATCATTTTTGTTCGGCTCATCCTGATGATGAAACGGACATTTGTTTTCTTCCGGTGTACTCATATTAGGTTTTGTTTTATTGTTTATGCAAATCTAAATTTTCGTAATCAGCTGCTGATAAATTATCAATTCAATAAAAAAATTGCAGTTATAGATTTTTGCAATCACAAATTAAATTTTAATAATTCTAATCTATAATCATCTGATGAATTCAAGTTTTTCTAAAAAAGAATTTTATCTATTTTTGAGTTCATTTAAAATTATGAAAAAAATCCTTTTCGTTATTCTTATAATCATTCTAAATTCGTGCATCAGCGTCAAGAAATACAATGCAAAGCTTGATAAACCCATTTCTGCGGAGAAACTGAAAAAAGATATAGACTTTACTTATCAAAAGCTTCAAAAGCTTCATCCAAACCTGTATTGGTATATTTCTAAGAAGGATTTGGACTTCAAATTTGACAGTATAAAAAGTACAATAAAACAACCTTTAAAACCTGCGGAATTTTATCAGAAATTAGCACCTGTTATTTCCAGCATCCGAGAAGGGCATTTGCGTCTTGTCCCACCCGAAAAGCTTTTAATTAAAAAGGAAATTAAAAAACTGAAAGACCAAAAAGGCTTGTTAAGCCGTATGAATTATGTGGTGGACGACAACCGTATTTTTGTAAAAGACAACAGCGATAAATTTGAAGGAATAAAAGTAGGTACAGAAATTTTAAAAATAAAGGATATCCCTATACAAAACTATCTGAACGATTATAAAAAATATGTAAACAGCGATGGTCACAACAATACTTTTCAGAAATATTCGATGGCGAGAAGGTGGCCTGTTTTCTTTACTATTGAGTACGGAATTCTGGACAGCGTAAAAATCCAGACACAATATAATGGCGAGATAAAGGATTTTTATATCCACCGCGAACAAAAGACAAAAGAAGAAAAAAAGGAGGAAAAGAAACAGATAGCGAGCGTAAAGAAAAATCCTGCTCAGAAAAACAGGGATTACAACCCAGCAATTCGTGCATATAACCGAGATCTGCAGTTTTTTGAGAAAGACAGCAACGTAGCTTATATGAAAATTAAAACGTTTTCCGGAACGTATTCCAGAAAGTTTTATAAGGAAAGCTTTGCAAAAATCCAGAAGAACAAAAGCCAGTATCTTATCCTGGATGTAAGAGATAATCTCGGCGGTTCGCTCTCGGAAATTAATAATCTCTACTCCTATCTTGCCTTAGAAGATTTCAAATTCATCAATGATATTGAAGTTACAAATCGTACTTCGATGTTTCATGCTAATTATTTTAATGATTTTTCCGGTTTTATGAAGCCCTTTGCTGTCATTGCTTATCCTTTGTATTTTATAGGGACAGCATTTTCAACAAAAAAAAGAAACGACAAAATATATCTTAAAAACAATAATTTTTTTACGATCAAAAAATCTAAAAAAACAGCATTCAAAGGCAAAATATATGTTTTGATTAACGGAAGCAGCTTTTCTGCGTCATCCATTATTTCATCAAAATTAAAAGGCGATCAGCGTGCCACGCTGGTTGGTGAAGAAACCGGCGGCGCCAACGACGGAACTGTTGCGGGAAGATATTCCACAGAAAAGCTTCCGAATTCTAAATTATATTTACCTATCGGATTAATGCTGATACAGCCTGATATTCTGTTTTCAGGAAGTAAAAAAGGGGTTCTCCCCGACATCGAAATTATTCCCGGCCTTCAGGAAATACTTTCAAAAAAAGACGTTCAGTTTCAATGGATTATAAACGATATTAGGGAATGAAACAAGTCATTGTTTTTGGTGAATCGTTAATTAACCCAAAATGTAACCGTAAATAATGATTTTTATAAATTACTGAGTTTTGGTGATTTTTGGTGATGCTCATGATGATACATTTGTACCAGTAACCATTAAAACTTTTTAATCATGAAAAATTTATTTACAAGTGCTGTTGCACTTATGTCTTTCGGATTCGCTTATTCTCAAGCCAATTTAGATGTATCTACACAAATGGGAAATCTTAATGAAGCCTATGTGAATCAAACCGGTATTTCCAACATCAACCTTCTTACACAAGATGGAAACCGTAATGATGCTACTGTAGACCAAACAGGAGTTCTTAACATTAATTATGCTTTGAGCCAAGGAAACAGAAACTCTATTGATGTTGACCAAATGGGTTTATTAAACGTAAATTCTACTGAACAATACGGAAACAGAAACTCTGCTACAACTTATCAGCTAGGCTCTTTCAACAATGTTGAACAAGTACAGGACGGAAACAGAAATACCGTATCCGCAACTCAAGTAGGAGCTTTCAACGATGCTACACAATATCAGGATGGAAACAGAAACAATGCCATTGCGTTTCAGTTAGGCGATGGAAACATTTCCAGCCAAGAGCAAATCGGAAACAGAAATGATGGCCAAGTGTACCAAGTTGGTAATGACAACGAAGTTCTTCAACAACAATACGGCAACAGAAACAATGCTTTAGCTGTACAATTGGGAAGCGACAACTTCATCTGGCAAACACAGTCCGGTAACGACAATACTGCTACACAAGCACAAATAGGAGACGACAATTATGCAGATTCTTGGCAAGTAGGTAACGACAATACTACTTTCGGACTGCAAATTGGTAGCGACAACTCTTTGACTCAATGGCAATGGGGAGACAGCAATACTGCAATTGATTTCCAAGTTGGAAATTCCAATTTTACATCTGTATTGCAAAGCGGGCAAAACCATATCCATGTAG
>DAMDNI010000184.1:0-6021 GCA_032083825.1 Bergeyella sp.
ATTCTTCAGGAAAAATAATATCCGAAAAGCTCATCATAAAGTAATTCTTTTTTGAATAAAAATAGGATGCACAGTTTTTGGCTGTGCATTTTTTTATGAAATACGACAAATGCCTTATTGCAGCCTGCCGCTTCAAATCGCAATTTTGAGTAATTAAAATAAACTCAAAAAAACCATGAAGACTCAAATTTTAAAAGCTGCTGCCGTATTAGCATTTCTAAACGGAAACTCTCTAATAAATGCACAGCAAACTCCTAATGCAGAATTCAAAATGGATGGTACAATCCAATATATGAAACTGACGGATGCAGGCGTTTTACTCGTAGCAAATGGTGACGGATTTGCAGGAATAAAGCCAGAAAGCAATCAGCTTCATTTTAATTTTCAGGATTACGGAAAAGTAAAAGAAGAAGAAGTTGAGCTGGTTCCCAATTCACCGTATGTAATTATTGAACAAGGCGGAATGCTTGGTTCGAAAAAAAGCGTAATCGATATCATTTCCGGTAAAAAGCTCTTTGCTTCTGAAGAAAACGGCTGGAAAATGGTAACCAAATTCAACCTGATGCTTCCTCAAAATAAACTTGTCATTGCCGGACAGAGAACTTCAAAAGAAAAATTTGCACAGGCAGTCGGAATCTATGACTTAGCAACAGGAAAAGAAGAAAAATTATTCAATCTGCAAGATCCCGGAAAAGTTTCTATGAGCATTACTACAGTCACCGGAAAACCCCTGATTGTCGGAAATAAGCTTCTCGTTCCTACCAGCAAATCTTCTCTTGCAATAGATCTGAACACGGGAAACCAGCTTTGGGAAGCAAAAGTAGACGACATCAGCTGGTTTATTGCGGACAGCACAGGAAAAGATATTTATGCTGTTGAAGAAAAACAGGGAGGAAATTCCAATATTTTTAAAATCAGTGACAACGGTCAGGTTCTATGGGCAAAACCTCATGGTGTAAAAGGAAAGATCAGCAATTTTCAGATTCTACCAAACGGGCTTGCAATTGTAAGCGATGTAGATAATTCTGATAAAAAAGGAATTATGAAATTGGCGGGCGGTGCTTCGGAATCCAAAATTGCATTTCTGAATGCTTCCACTGGCGAAGATCTTTGGGAAAAAGCTCCTAAAACAAAAGGATATGTGCAGCATTTCTATGTGATGAATGACGGAATCCTTTTTGGCATAGCCGAAGGAGGAATTAATAAAATCTCATTCAACGGAGAAACTTTATTCCGTAAACCTTTAAAAACAGGAGAAAATATTCATACGATGGCGCTTGTTCCCAAAGGAATGATCTATATCACCGATGAAGATGCCAATATTATTGATCTTACATCCGGGGAATCTATTTGGGGAAAAGCGATTAATTATAAAAAGGCAAAAGGTGTTGCCAGCACGTATGATGCAACAGGAAAAAGGTATCTGATCAGTATCGGCGACGAAATAAAATCTATTGACGAAAACTCCGGAGACATATCCACATTTGCTACTTACAAATTTGAAGAAAAAGAAGCTCCGACTAGCATGAAAGCTACTTCAAACGGTATTTTCATTGGTTCAGACCAAAACCTGATGCTTTTCAGCTCCGATGGTTCTACCAAATATCAGCAATACTACCGTTCTCTCGGAAAAAGTGCAGCTGGACTTATCATTCACGGTATCGTAGGAGCTGCATCTATGGTTATGGCTTCTTCCGCTGCATATACTGCAGGAATGAACAAAAATTCGATCGGGCAATACAATGAGTACGGAGAGCGTGCGAAAATGGCTCAGGATATGTTTTCTTCCATTGCTTCCGCTTCTTTTATCGAAATGTCAAAAAGATTCAAAGCAAGTTCTGCAACAGAAAATTATCAGTTTATCCTGACAAAACTTGACGATGGCGCCGGGCTTGTAAAAATTAATAAAAACACGGGGGAAAAAGAAAAAGAAATTGTACTGAAAGACAAAAAACCTGAATACCAGGTTGATGAACTTGCAGGAGTCCTTTATTATAAAGCGAACGACAAAACAATTTATAAATACAATCTGATGAATTAATGCATTTATCCTGCTTAAATCTTTTTAGGCAGGATTTTTATCAAACCTCGATTATGACCGAAAAATTCATTTTTATATTACTATTTATCGTAATGATCTTCTCTGCAGGCATTACGATAAGTTTCAGGATCTATCATAAAAGGCAGAAAGCAAAAATGAATAAACTTAAAAAAATCCTTGACGAAAAAAACGAAATTCTTCAGAACAACCAAGAGCAGCTTCATTTGGAAGACGATTACCACAAAAAAGTTTCGGATATGCGCGAAACTCTGAATCGTGAAATATTTGAACTGCAAAAAGACCTTTTTGAAAAAATTTCAAAAAAATAATATCTCTTGTAGAATAATTATTATTTTTATCAAAATAAAAACAATATGAATATTTTTATTCCATAACCTTGTTAATTTAACTTAATTTATAAACATGATTACAAGGATTGCCGTCGCAGAAGATAATTATTTCCTTGCCAAAACTATTAAGGAAAAACTGTCTTTCTACGACCATTACAAATTGAAACACATTGCCGAAAACGGAAAAAAACTTCTGGAAATCCTTGAAGAAGATGCTCATATAGACCTAATCCTGATGGACATCGAAATGCCTCAAATGAACGGCATTGAAACCACAGAAAAAATCAAAAAAAAATATCCGCAGATCAAAATCCTTATGCTCACCGTTCTTGATAACGATGAAAATATTTTCAATGCGATAAAAGCCGGGGCAGATGGTTATTTATTAAAAGATATTTCCCATAAAGAGCTGGACAAAAGTATTGGTGATACTCTTGAAGGAGGCGCAGCAATGAGCCCTTCAATCGCTTTGAAAACACTTAAACTTTTACGGAATCCTTTACAGAACGAAATAAAAATTACTGCAAACGAAGCTTCACTCTCCGAAAGGGAAATTGACGTTTTGGAACAGCTCGGAAAAGGCCTGAATTATAATCAGATTGCTCAAAACCTCTTTCTTTCACCGAATACCGTGCGTAAGCATATTGAAAATATTTACAAAAAACTTCAGGTTCACAATAAGCTTGAAGCAATTGAAAAAGCTAAAAAAAGCAGAATTATTTAATTTGAAAATGACAAAAAATATTTTCATACTTTTCTTGCTGATGCATTGTTTGGGTTTTGCTCAAGACAAAAAAAAGATCGATTCCATCAGTAATATTTCAGTTCCGTATATTCAGACTCATCTTAAAACCGCCATTCCGTTACTCCGGAAAAACATTGAAAACGCAAAAAAAACAGCAAACATAAAAGCTGAAGCAAAAACCAGCGGGCTCCTTGCCTTGGCATTATATTACGATGGAGATTATGATGAAAACATCAAATATTCATTAAAATCTATAGAGCTTTTCGAAAAAATCGGAGATTACGAAAATATCGCAAACGGATACGGAGAACTAGGATTCCGCCTAAAAGCAACTAATATTAAAGACTCGGAAAAATATATGATGAAAGGCCTAAAGATTGCCGAAAAAGGTAACTTTTCCCAACCTCTTGTGAATATTTACAATAATTACGGAACCGTAAAAGAGATGATGCAGCAAAGCGACAGCGCCCTTTTCTATTTTTTCAAAGGCCTTGAAATTAAAAAGAAACTGAATGACAGCGTTGGCATTCCTTACAGCCTGAACAATATTGGAGATGCTTACCTCAGGCAAAAAAAATTCGGACTTGCAAAAAAATATTTCGATGAAGCGATGAAAGACCGCCTTGCAATGAAAGACCATTACGGAATCGCTGATAATTATGCTTACAATGGCGATCTTTATTTCGCAATGAAAAATTATCCGCTTGCCATAGAGAATTTTCAGAAATCCCTCAATCTTTCCGAAAAATATAAAATTACCAATCTCATCAGGCACGATTACAATATGCTGAGCCAATCTTACGAACTTAATAATGATCTTCCCAATGCGCTGAAATTCTATAAAAAAAATCAGGTTTTTAAAGACAGCATCATCAACAAAGAAACGTATGATAAAATGGCAGAACTTCAGATGAAATTCGATACAGCCGATAAAGAAAAGCAGATCCTGGAACAGAAAGCACTGGAAAAAAAGAGAATGAATACCATCAAAATCATGGTTATTTTATTTTTATCTTTATTATTGATTTCCGTCCTGATCTACCGTTCTCTAAAACTAAAAAATATTAATCAGAAACAGGAATACGAGCTTCATTCCGCTATTGAAAAAATTGAATATCAAAACAAGCTTCAGGAGCAGCGGCTCGGAATTTCCCGTGATCTGCATGATAATATCGGTGCCCAGCTTACTTTTATCATTTCATCTGTTGAAACGTTAAAGGATACTTTTGCCATTAATGATGAAAAGATCAATTCTAAACTCAACTCTATCAGCACGTTTACTAAAGACACAATTGTTGAGCTGCGCGATACAATATGGGCAATGAACCAGTCCGAAATTGATTTTGAGGAAATGAAATCCAGAATCATGAATTTTATTGAAAAAGCTCAGGAATCCCATGAAAACATACACATTTCTTTTGAGCTGGATCCGGCATTGAACGACGTAAAATTCACATCTTCAGAGGGGATGAATATTTACAGGATTATCCAGGAAGCTGTTAATAATTCACTTAAATATGCTGATGCCGGAAAAATTTCAATCAGTGCCATGAAAAATGATTCTAAAATCAAAATAGCTGTTTCTGACGACGGAAAAGGCTTTAATGAAAATGAAATTATTGCCGGAAGCGGGCTTTACAATATGAAAAAGCGGGCTTCAGAAATCGCAGAAGAATTCAGGATTATTTCTGAAAAAGGAAAAGGAACTGAAGTCTATTTTGTACTCAGCGAAAGAGATTAAGCTTCCTCATTTTGGTGCAGATCCGGCAGTTTTTCCTCGAACGGGATTTCAGGATTCAGGATTTCAAGAATAATGTTTTTTACTGAAACCATTGCATCATCCAGATTTCCTTCAGCAAAATCGAGTACTGCTACTCCATTATTGGATTCGGCAAAACTCCAGATTCCGGTCTGTACAAATTCGCCGGAAAATTCCGGAAGATTTTTCACGACATATTGATATAAGCAAAGCTGCATAGCCTGCTTCCTGTCATTATTCCTGAAAAAATCATGGATATTATCTTCTTTTAATTTTACTTTCAGGTGTTTTGTTTTTGCCGTTTTATAATCGATAATGCGGAGATTTCCGTTTACACGGTCGATTCTGTCAATAAACCCGTATAAAGAAACTTTATCTGTTTTCTCATCATTGAGATAAAAATCTATGTTTTCAAATTTCCTTTCAAGATCAACAATTTCAATGGAATTTCCGTTTTGAATAAGCTGCAGATCGTAGTTCAGGATCTCTCCCAAAACTTTTGATGCGATCGATTTATGAATAAAATTCATTCCTCTTTCATAAAATTCCGGCTGATGTTTCAGCTTTTCAATCGCACGATTTATCGCCTGATCTTTTTGTTGAATTAAATTCTGTAAATCATTTTCAGACAACATATTACCTTTATACGACTCATACAATTCCTGGAGTGCATAATGAATCAGGTTTCCGTAATTACGGGAAGAAAGCTCTTCCTCAATCTCGTCGGTTTCGTAAGTATTCAGAATTTTGGAAAAATAAAAATCTACAGGATTGTACAAATAAGCAGTAAGATGCGAAACCGAAACTCTGGTTTTCCATTCTTCGAGTTTTTCGAGAACTTTAGGCGTTTTCGGAATTGTGATCATTTTTGCTTCGATAGGCTCAGAATCGTTTTCGATGATGAGATGTTCGATATTGTGGGGGCTTTCAATTTCCATTTGCGTGATAAAACGGCTTTTTTCGCCTGTATTCACCCCTGAACTTAATGCATTGAAAAGCAGATGGACATTCTCAGAATCCTGAATCAGACGATAAAAATGGTAGGCATAAATGCCATCATTTTCAATAAAAGTATTCAGTCCGAAATTTCTTCTTACATCAAAAGGCAGGTATGTATTTTGCGAAT
>DAMDNI010000185.1:0-6007 GCA_032083825.1 Bergeyella sp.
AATTTTCACTTTTTTTAACAATAAAATTATTAAAATAAAAAAACCGCAAAGAAAACTTTACGGCTTATAGTAAAACTAAATGATTAGTTTTAGCAATATTCTTCATATGCTGCCTGAAGATTTGCGGCAATTGCACCTGCAGGATTGCCTTCAATATGATGTCTTTCAAGCATGTGTACCAATTCTCCGTCTTTAAATAAAGCAACACAAGGTGAGCTTGGAGGAAACGGAGCCAAAAGCTTTCTGGCTTCAGAAACCGCATCTACATCAAACCCGGCAAAGGCAGTTACCAAATGATCTGGTTTTTTGTCTCCTGTCAAAGAGTACAAAACTCCTGGTCTTGCCGCACCGGCTGCACAACCGCAAACAGAGTTAATCATCAGCAAAGTGGTTCCTTGCTGCTTCAACGCCTGATCTACCTGCTGTGGTGTAATAAGATCTTCAAATCCTTTATTTGTAAGTTCTGCCTTCATCGGCATTACAAGTTCTTGTGGATACATATTTTTTTATTTTAGGTTTAAAACTATTCCGCAAAAATAATTAATAAAACTTAATTATCAGCTTTATGATACTCTATCAAAATTATACCAAAAATCTATAGCGGATTTTTTGTCACTAATAATTAAAATTTTGGCGTCAGTGATGCCAAAGACATATCTAACCCCAATCTTATCTGATCATAAGGAAAATCTCTAATTCCTTTCTGAAACTGAATAAAATATTCTGTATTCCCTGACTGCAGAGACAGCTTAGATGCAAAAACCATGGGCTTATTGCCGTAATCTTCACCTCTGTGAATCCAGCCATTATAACCTGATAGAGCGTTTTCCCAATCTAAATCAGAAGTTTTGAGAATAAATTTCACACCGTACATTGGTGCGTCATCCTGAACATTCAGCCCGGGTGTCTGAACATCCCATGAAAAAAAACCTGCATTCCCGACTGCACGGAATTCTTTAATAAAACTTTCTTCTAAAAGCCAAGACTTTCCCGCTTCAATATCAAAATAATATCCGGCTGTATTGAAAAACCGCCGGTCTCTGAAACCACTTCCTGAGGCTGTTTTTAAAGTAGCATTTAGAATTACCGCAGGTTGAGATTTTTTTTCTTTTAACAATGAAACTCTGGTTTGTACATACAAATCTCCGGTTGCTGTCCCGGAATTATTCATCATTTTTCTTTTTTCCTTGAGCTGATCAGTCACCTGATAATGCTCAAAAACTACAGCCCAAGTTTTTACGGACACTTTTTGTTTAATTAACAGAAATTCAAACTGCAAATTAGATGAAATAGTTTGATCTCCATGACCAAAATAATAATCGCCAGCTGCCCTGAAATGTGTTTCGGAAGGAATCGTTGCATCTGTAAATTCAGGAACAGGATTCGCATTGGGGCCGAACCAGCTTGTCGAATGATGGATAAGATTCTGCGCGGCAATACTCACGCTGAATAAAAAAAGCAAAAGAAATTGAATCTTAGCCAAGACTAATCTAAAAATATTTGTTTTTAAAAAACAATAGCATAACAAATTTTTCATATGGTTATTAATATCACAAATATATTAAAATCCAAAAAGCCTGAAACAAAAGTTCCAGGCTTAATCAAATCGATATGCAAAGGTTGAATATCCTTATTATTTAGATCCAAGATTTTAGATATAATCCCGCATCTGCATCTTGTATTTTTAGGAAAGTAATTTTTTTGCCATTTCCGAAATGCTTTTCCCATCGGATTTTCCGGCAAGCGCCTTGGAGGCTGTTCCCATTACTTTTCCCAAATCTTTGATGCTTTCGGCTCCTGTTTCGGAGATAATTTTTTTGATCTCCACTTCCAGTTCTTCCGCAGAAAGCTGTTTTGGAAGAAACTGCTCAATTACTTTCATCTGGGCTTCTTCCACTTCTGCAAGGTCATTTCTTCCCTGCGCTGTAAACTGCTCAAAAGAGTCTTTTCTCTGCTTAATCATTCTTTGAAGAATGGCGATTTCCTGTTCTGCAGAAACTTCTGCACCTTTTGCTTCGGTTTTCAGCAGAAGAATCTGGGATTTTACTGCGCGTAAAGAATCCAAAGCGACTTTGTCTTTTTCGCGCATTGCCGTTTTAATGGCTTCACTTATGGTATTTTCTAAACTCATAATAACTAATTTACCAATGTAATAGTGTATCAATGTAACTATTTACATTGATACACATTATGCTATTTAATCTACATCTTTATTCAAAAAACGGTTTTCGCGAACCTGGATCTGTCCGTTCTCATTTTCAGAAAGAAAAGAATTGATCTGCTGGCTCGAAGCATTCTGAATATCAAGGCTGATATTTTTTCTCTTGAAGGCAGGAATGTTTTCAAAATCCATTTCGTTTTCCAGAACCTGATAACGGGAATTGAATTCTTTCAACTTGTTTCTTCTTTCCTGAACCTTCTGATCCTGGTTTGAGGATTTGCTGATGAATGTAAAACCGCTTTTTTCTTCCGTAAATGAAATAGGTTGTTCTTCAACGATCTCATTTATTGGTTCTTCTTTTACAGCCAATTCTTCTTTTACATTATGAATCGGTTCTGAAGGAATCTCAACTTGATTTTCTTCAATTGTACTGACCTCGAAAACACTTTCATTTTCTGACGGCTCGTTTACAAAAAAATTGAACTCAATTGGTTTTTCTTCTTCATTTTTAACTTCTTCTTTTGGTTCTTCCCTTCCTTCTACTTCGAAACTGAAAGATTCGGATTGTGGCTCATCATCAAAATCTGAATACGAAAAAAGATTCACTTCTTCTTCCTCGATTTCAAAATCATTGTTTTCCTCTTCATGATCATTCCCAAAAAACTGAATCTGTGTAGGTTTTTCTTCTTCCACGATCATTTGTGTCTCTGCAACAGAGGTTCTGAATTGAGGAGAATCATTGTCATCTTCTAACCGAAAAATATTTTTCCCACCAAAATTTTCATTTTTCACTTCCTCTTCCTGAATTCTGGATTTGAATGGGGATTGTCTCACCTCTTTTTTCACATCATCATGAAGGTTAATCTTGATTTTTTCTGTAGGGCCTGAATGCTTCAGATTATCTTTTGCAAAACCTGTCGCAATCACAAGAACGCTGATTGAATCACCCAACTCTTCATCGCTTCCAACTCCAAAAATAATATCAGCAGTGTTTCCTGCCTCTCTCTGAATATAATCGTTGATGAGACCGATTTCGTCCATTGTTGCTTCCTCGTTTCCGCTTCGGATAAGAAGGAGAACATTTTTTGCTCCGGTAATTTTATTATCATTCAACAAAGGAGAATCCAGTGCTTTTTTCACAGCTTCTTCCGCTTTGTTTTCTCCGGAAGCAGTTCCGGTAGACATTAAAGCCGTCCCGGAATTTGCAAGAACAGATTTCGCATCACGGAAGTCAATATTCACATCAAAATATCCGGTAATGACTTCTGCCATTCCTTTTGCAGCATTTGTCAACACCTCATCGGCTTTCGAGAAGCCTTGCTTGAAGCCTAAATTTCCGAACTGCTGTCTTAATTTATCATTATTAATTACGATTAATGAATCTACATTATTGCGAAGCTTTTCAAGACCGATTTCTGCCTGATCGAGCCTTCTTTTTCCTTCGAAGCTGAAAGGAACAGTAACGATTCCAACGGTGAGAATTCCCATTTCTTTCGCCACTTTTGCAATGACAGGAGCTGCTCCGGTTCCGGTTCCGCCGCCCATTCCTGCAGTAATGAAAACCATTTTGGTATTCTGACCTAAAGAAGCCTTGATCTCATCAATACTTTCGATGGCTGCTTTTTCACCAACTTCAGGATCTGCACCGGCTCCAAGACCTTCTGTCATGGTAATTCCCAGCTGAACTTTGTTGGCAACAGGATTATTGTCCAAAGTCTGCGCATCTGTATTGCAGATCACGAAATCCACCCCGTGAATTCCTCTTTCGTACATATGTTTCAGTGCGTTGTTTCCGCCACCGCCAACTCCGATAACTTTTATAATAGATGAATTTCCTTTTGGTAAATCAAATGAAAACCCTTGTGAATTTAAACCTTCCATATCTATGTATTTTTGTTTCAAACTTTATTAAAAAATAATTATTCTACCTCTTCAAAAAATTTCTTTACTTTCTCCATTAATGATTGTCCGAAAGTAAGCTTATTTTTTCTTTTTTCTATCGTTTCGGCCGGTATATGAACTGTTTTGTTTTCAACAGGCAGCTCTTCTTTCTGAGAAACAGGAGCTTGCTGCGGAGCAGCCGCTTTCACTTCTGCAATTTCTTCAGCCGGAGCACTTGCAGATTTTTTGTCTCTTATTTTCAGGCTTTCCATTAAAAGTCCGATGGATGTAGCAAATTCAGGGCCTTTAAGGTATTGGTTTTTATCATTGGCGACATATTCGTTGGCAAAACCGATACGGCTGTCGAAACCGGTAGAATAATTGGCAAGCTGTCTGAGGTTTTTAAGGTTGGAACCTCCACCTGTCAAGACGATACCAGCAATTAATTTTCTTTTCTGTTCAAAAGCACCATAGGCTTTTAATTCTGTATTTACCATTTCGAGAATTTCTTCTACTCTGGCATTGATGATCTGTGCTAAAGTTTTTAAAGAAATTTCTTTGTCAGGTCTTCCGTGAAGTCCCGGAATTGTAACATAGGTGCTGTCTTTTTCCATTTCCGGAAGTGCAGAACCGAATTTTACTTTTAGCTGCTCAGCATGTTTTTCAATGATAGAACATCCTTCTTTGATATCTTCAGAAATAATTCCGCCTCCGTAAGGAATAACACAGGTATGCCGAATGATATTGTCTTTGAAAATAGCGATATCTGTAGTTCCGCCGCCAATATCGACAATGGCAACTCCGGCTTCTTTTTCTTCTTTTGTCAGAACTGCTTCTGAAGAGGCCAGAGGTTCAAGAGTAAGGGCTTCCATTTCAAGACCGGCTTCTTTCACACATCTTGCGATATTCCGGATGCTTCCCATTTGCCCGACCACTACATGAAAATTAGCTTCCAGACGTTTTCCGTGCATTCCGATCGGCTCATGAATTTCACCTTCGGAATCCACTTTATATTCTTGAGGAAGAACATGAATGATTTCTTCTCCCGGAAGCATTACCAGCTTTTTCACCTGGTCTTTCAAAATTTCGATATCGTCATCGGTAATGAAAGTTTCAGGGTTTTCGCGCATGATATAATCCGAATGCTGAAGGGAGCGGATATGTTTGCCTGCAATTCCTACCGTTACTTTACGGATGGGAACTCCGGCGCTTTTTTCTGCTTCCTGAATGGCGGATTTGATTGAATTAATAGTCTGTGAAATGTTGTTCACAATTCCTTTGTGAACACCAAGGCTTTTGGCTCGTCCTACTCCGAGAATTTCGATTTTCCCGTGAGCATTTCGTCTGCCGACAATGGCGACAATTTTAGTTGTCCCAATGTCCAGTCCTACTGAATACTCTTGATTTTCCATTGCTATATTGATTTGATTTTTTTATTCTATTACAATTTTTGCCTTTGATTTAACTTCTGGCTTAGATTTGGGCTTAGGCTTTGTTTTTGTTTTCGGGCTGGTTTTTGTTTCTTTCTTTTTTTCGCTGGTTAGAGTTTTTTTTGGCTCTTCTTTTTTCTGTTCAGGATCAGGAGCTTTTGTGAGTTCTTTTTTCCCGACCTGAATAATGCTGTCGTTTTCTTTAAAATAAGGATTCAGAGTGGTAACAATCTGATTATCATATTTAATGGAAACTTTATTGTATTTCTGAGAGTCCTGATAGACCAGGAATTTTTCTACAAAAGTTTTAAATCCTTTCACTTTGAGTTCTATCCTTTCTAAATCACCGATTTCTACTTTATAATTACCGTCACTGGTGAGAAGATTGTATCCATCTTTGCTTTTCGAAATTCCGATAAAGAACTTTTTGCTGAAATCATCCTGATCGATAAACTTCACCAATTCTGCAAGGTCTTTATATTCAGAAGGCTTCACATTTCCTGTTACAAGCATGCATGGATGCGAATATTCCCTG
>DAMDNI010000186.1:0-390 GCA_032083825.1 Bergeyella sp.
TATTCAGGATCAGTATGTTTTATTAGTTTTTAAATTTAGACAGCGTAATTACATTCTAGCTAAATATTAAAAATATATTTATGAAATCATACAAAAATATCTCCCTGAAAGAAAAAGTAGTAGTCATTACGGGTGCTTCCAGTGGAATAGGAAGAGCCGCTGCTGAAGCTTTTGCACTTGAAGGCTGTAATTTGGTTCTTGCAGCTCGTGGCAAAGAAGGGCTTACGGATGTTGTAAATCTGTGCAAAGATTTGGGTGCTGATGCTTTAGCAGTTCCCACCGATGTTTCAGCAGCAAATGAGGTGAAAAACCTTGTGGAAAAGGCACTGCAATTCAATGGAAAAATTGATATCTGGATCAACAATGCTGGAGTAATGGCAACCGGAAAAT
>DAMDNI010000186.1:400-2053 GCA_032083825.1 Bergeyella sp.
CGATCAGGTAATCAAAACCAATCTTTTAGGATACCTTCACGGCGCACATAGCGTACTTCCGATATTCAAAAATCAGAAATATGGGATTTTATTAAACAACATTTCAATTGGAGGCTGGATGCCTGCACCTTACGGAACAGCTTATTCTGCTTCAAAATTCGGAGCAAGAGGTATGGTAGAATGTTTACAGGGTGAAGTTTCCGATTATCCGGATATTCATATTTGTGCTCTTTATCCGGGAATTCAGAGGTCTACAGGAAATATGCATTCTGCAAAATATTCCGGACTTGATTTTGATATTCCGCCGCTTTCTTTTGATCCGAGAGTACTGAACGTATGGTAGAAATGGCAAAAGATCCGCAAAACAGTCAATATACAGATTGGTCGTCTGTTTTGTTCAAAAATCTTTACGGGCTTTTTCCAAAATCAATTATCAATACAGGTTCGGCGTTATTTCGTCTACTGATGAAGATAAGCAGTTCCGAACCAACCGACGGAAATGTGCTTGAGCCTTCACAAAAACCTTTGAAGATTTACGGAGAAACATTACTTCCCGTACCTTCCAGAAAAACGAAAAGAATTATGCTTGCCGGTATTGGGTTTGTCTCAGTTCTTTTACTGATGAATTCAAAAAAAATACGTACTTAGAGATTTTGTATTCTTAAAAGATCACCATCTTTTATCATATCCTGTTTTTTATATTTGTAGTTTGAAACAAAAATTGCCCAAACATTTATCAAATAAAAAACATGAATACAAGTTCTCATTATAAGCTCAATCATTTTATTCCATGGACCAGGAGGAAAATTTACAAAATGCTTTTGATCAGCATTATCCCGACACTTCTTTTTTATTTTTTAGGATGGGAATGGCTTGCAATTCCGTGGGTTCCAGTAGCATTATTGGGAACGGCAACTGCTTTTATTTCAGGATTCAAAAATACGCAGACTTATAACAGATCGTGGGAAGCAAGACAAATCTATGGAGCCATTATCAACAGCAGCCGGACTTTTGGGATTATGGTTAAAGATTTTGTAAGAGCTGAAGATAGAGCTCATGAATCAACTTTACATACAGAAATCATTTATCGGCATTTTGCATGGCTGACAGCGATGAGGTTTCAACTTCGTGAGAGCAAAAGCTGGGAAAACATAAAAACTAAAAATCACTATAAAGAATATCGCAGATATTATAAAGTTCCTGAATGGGAAACGGATTTGGGCAATGAGCTCAAACCTTTTCTTTCAGAAGAAGAGTTTATCTGGCTGATGTCTACAAAAAATAGAGCTACCCAGATTATTGCAAAACAGTCTGAACAGCTAAGAAAATTGAATGAAGAAGGATTCATTTCAGATTACAACTATGTGGCCTTAGAAAACCAGCTGAAAGATTTATACGATCAGCAAGGCAAGTGTGAACGAATCAAGAATTTTCCTTATCCAAGGCAGTTTTCAAGCATCAATCTTTATTTTACAAATTCTTTGTGTATTCTGATACCATTAGGTTTTTTAGGAGAATTTTCAAAACTTACTGAGAAACTTGGCGACCATATAATTTGGCTTACAATTCCGTTCAGTGTTTTGTTGGGCTGGGTTTTTCTGGTTCTGGAACAGGTTGGCGAAAGTACCGAAAATCCGTTTGAAGGAAGTGCCA
>DAMDNI010000186.1:2063-5996 GCA_032083825.1 Bergeyella sp.
ATACCAATTACTCAGATTAGCAGGAATATAGAAATTGATCTCCGTGAAATGCTAGGTGAGAAAAAACTTCCTTCTGCCATTCAGCCGGAAAATAATATTGTAATGTAACTGGAATGATTAAACTTCATTTTGAATAATTTGAAGTGGATCAGATTTTATTTTTCTTACTTTTGAAAAAAAATTAAAAATGGGAGTTGCTGATATTTTGTTCCGAAGAAAAAAGGAACTGGCGGAAAAAAACCTTAAAGAAGGTCAGGAGTTTATGAAATCAAACGCTGAAAATGAAGGAGTCATCACTCTTGAAAGTGGCTTGCAATATGAAGTTATTTCTGAAGGAAGCGGCGAGAAACCAAAGGTAATTGATACCGTAAAATGCCATTATCACGGGACAACCATTAAAGGCGAAGTGTTTGACAGTTCTGTAAAAAGAGGTATTCCTGCATCGTTTCCGCTGAACAGAGTGATTTCCGGATGGACGGAAGGTTTGCAGCTTATGCCTGTAGGAAGCAAGTGGAGATTTACAATTCCGCCGCATCTGGCTTACGGAGAAGAACAAATAAGTAAAGAAATCGGCCCGAACAGCACTTTGATTTTTGAAGTCGAACTTTTGGGAATTCAATAAATTCAAATACTCTGTTTTTTGGCGGAGTATTTTTTTAAATTTAATTGTAATAATATTTGTTACAATTTATATTTTTTTTATATTTGCAACATGAACAATACAAGATTTGCCACAGCAATACATATTATGACGCTTCTTGCGAAATCTCCGCAGGATTGGCTTTCGTCTGATTTTATTGCTGGAAGTATCAACGTCAATCCTGTCATCGTTCGCAAAGAAATGGGTGTTTTGAGAGAAGCCGGCCTTATTGAAAGCCGTAAAGGAAAAGAAGGCGGATGCAGACTAAGTAAAAATTCTGATCTTATCAGGATTTCTGAAATTTATGCAGCCATTAAGAATTCTGAAATTTTGGGTAAAAAAAATCAGAATCCCAATCCAAAATGTAATGTCGGAAAAGACATCAATCAAAATCTTGAAAGTTTATATAATGAAGCTGATCAAATGGTGTTTAAGTTTTTGGATAAGAGGTCTTTAGCTGATTTCAGCAGCCAGTTTCAGTAAAAAATTTTTCAATAAAAATGTAACAAATATTATTACAATTAAATAAATTTCTATCATTATGAAAAAAGTATCAGTAATCGGAGCAACGGGTTTGTAGGTTCCAAATTAGTAAAAGAATTGTCAGACAGAGGATATGCCGTACAAGCGATTGCAAGAGATGCCTCCAAAGTGGAAATCCTTAACAATGTTGAAGCAAAAAGTGCCGATGTTAATAATGTGGAACAGCTTTCTGAGCTATTGAAAGGAAGTGATGCCGTTATCAGCACATTCAATCCGGGATGGACGAATCCTAACATTTACAACGATTTCTTGAATGGTGCAAAAAATATTGAAAAAGCAGTAGAAGAATCGGGAGTGAAGAGATACATTACCGTTGGTGGTGCCGGAAGTCTTTTCATAGAAGGAAACCAATTGGTGGATGGTCCTGATTTTCCTGCCGAAATCAAGCCGGGCGCACAAGCTGCGAGAGATTACCTGAATATCATCAAAGAAAACCAAAATCTTGACTGGACTTTCTTTTCACCAGCCATTGAAATGCATCAAGGGACAGCAGGTGTAAGAAAAGGAACGTACAGAACAGCTTTGGAGAATCCTGTTTTTGATGAAAACGGAAGAAGTGTTTTATCCGTTGAAGATGTTGCTGTAGCTTTAGTAGATGAGCTTGAACAGAATAATCATATCCGTCAAAGATTTACCGCCGCTTATTAAAATTACGATTCTCTATCATAAAAAAGATATGCTTTCCATGGAAAGCATATCTTTTTATATCTCTTGTCATACATCTAAATATCCATAAATAATTTAGGATTTACGGGAGTATTGTTTTTATGTACTTCATAATGAAGATGAGGTCCTGTAGAACGTCCCGAATTTCCGGATTTTGCAATGACTTGTCCGACTTTTATGGTCTCGTTCGCTTTCACAAGAAGTTGGGAAAGGTGTCCGTAAAGTGTTGCTAGCCCATTTCCGTGAGAAACAATCACGCAGTTTCCATAACCGCCTTTTGTTCCGGAGAAAATCACTTTTCCGGCTGCAGCAGCGCGAACATCTGAACCGTAGGCAACTGCAATATCCAAACCTTTATGAAACTGAATCTGGTCTTTTTCTGCAGGAATATTATTTTCTTTTTTTTTTGAGGTATTACTGCTTAAACTGTCTTTTTTAGTTTCGCTTTTTAAAGGTTTCGCAGAAGCAAGCATTATAGTAGGAAAAGGAATTGGATTTTTTCGTTTTCCGAAATTGGAAGAAATATAGCCGTCTGTCGGAATTCCTAATGGAACCTGTTGTAATTTTTTTTCGAGATCCACAAGATACTGGCTGTAGCGGTTGGTCTGTTTGGCAAGATAAACAGCATCCGAAATGCTGTCCTGATCGAGCATGTGAAGACGTTCGTCTACAATATCTTTGGAAAGAAGAAAATTGTTAAGATCTTGTACGGTATGATCCACAAGGCGCAAATCATTTTTCATTTTAAGATAATCGATACTGTCTTTTTCAGTGTTGATTTTTACAAGGTTTACAGAATAATTTTTGTCATCTTTTTCAGAATAGAGCTTAGCAATGAGGATGGCCTGCCCAAAAACCAAAATTATTAAAAAGCTTAATAAAACGCTAATCTTCTTTCGGTTGTTAAAGAATTTCTTCATTTTTTTCAACTTAATTTTTCAAATGAGTTTGCAAATTTATCAAAAAGAATTGATTATGATTTTCTAAAACGTCAATATTTACTGCGCTCTTCATAAAATTTTGTTAAACTTTTCATAAACTTTTAGAAAAGAAAGAAACCAAAATATTATTTCATCAGGGTTTAATATATTTGTAAACAATCCTTTTGTTATGACTAAAAAGAAAGCAAAACCGGAAGAGAAATCCTTAAAAGACGACCATAAACAGGTAAAACCAACTGTTTCTGTGGGAGTTGTAGGAAGCGGAAGTTTTGCGACGGCTATCGTAAAAATGCTCATGGAAAACAGCAAACTTGTGCATTGGTGTGTACGGAATGAGTTTGTGAAAGGTGCCATTGAACTCCGCGGGCATAATCCGACCTATCTTACTGCGATTCATTTCAATCTGAAAAATCTTAAAATTACAACAGATATCAATGAGCTGGTCTCTGCCTGTGATGTGATTATTTTGGCAACACCTTCGATCTATCTTTCTGACACAATCGAAAAGATGACTTGTGAATATTCGGGGAAAATTTTTGTTTCTGCGATTAAAGGGATTGTTCCGAAAGTGAATGATGTAGTTGCCCATTATCTCAGGGATGAATTTAAAATAGGCTTCAAAAGCCAGGCAGTTATTGCTGGCCCTTGTCATGCGGAAGAAGTAGCGATGGAAAGGCTTTCCTATCTTACTGTAGCAGTTGCAGAAGAGGAAACGGCAAAAATTCTGAAAAGCCTTCTCCAGTCACATTTTATAAATGTTCATTGCAGCCGTGATATTCTCGGAAACGAATACAGTGCAATTCTTAAGAATATTTATGCGATTGGAGCCGGAATCGCCAGTGGTTTAGGATATGGAGACAACTTTACCGCTGTTTTTGTAACCAATGCCATCCGCGAAATGGAAACTTTTCTGGAAGGGATCTACGAAGCGCCAAGAGATGTAAACGAAAGTGCATATCTTGGAGATTTATTGGTAACGGCGTATTCTTTATTTTCAAGAAACAGAAGTTTGGGAAATCTTATCGGAAAAGGATATACGGTAAAATCCGCCATTCAGTCTATGAATATGATTGCGGAAGGATATTATGCTGCAGACTCCATTTACAATACCTCTAAAGAAAAAGGAATACACACTCCGATTAT
>DAMDNI010000187.1:0-463 GCA_032083825.1 Bergeyella sp.
ACTTGGCTTTGCCGGCGTAACAGCTGTAGCCGCTCCCGTTCTCATCCATTGCAGACATGATGAAGAAGTAGAAGACACAGGAACGGAAGCTTCAGGAAATTCGACAACAACAGGATGCACGGTTACCAATTCTGAAACAGAAGGCCCTTTTCCTACAAAAAGCCCTTCAAGCTTGATTCAAACGAACATTATTGGTGACAGGACAGGAATTTCGCTTTCGATTGTGATTACCATACAGAATGCCAACGCAAATTGCAGCAATCTGGAAGGAGCCATCGTTGATATCTGGCATTGTGACAAAGAAGGAAATTATTCAGAATACGGAGGAACAACTATGCAGTCTGCCAATTATACGAACTATCATTTCTTGAGAGGCAGGCAAACCACAGATTCTAACGGGCAGGTAAGTTTTACTTCGATTTTTCCGGGTTGGTACGACGGAAGGGCAACTCACATCCATGTG
>DAMDNI010000187.1:473-2200 GCA_032083825.1 Bergeyella sp.
CATGTGCACGTTTACACTGCAAACGGAAACTCGTTGCTCGTCACCCAAATTGCATTTCCTGAAGGCAGCAGCAGTGAAGTCGTACAGGTAAATTCAACTTCCGGATATCGCGGAATGAGCGGATATACTTATAATAGTAATGATAATGTTTTCGGTGACGGCTATACCAATGAGCTTTGTTCCCTAAGCGGAAATACAGCAAACGGGTACGCTCTTACACACATTATAAAAGTTTCTGCATAAGACAGAACTTCATGACAAATTAATTTTTTTTAAAACAAGAAACCAAAGAAAGTATGCTGGTACAGACTCCATCCAAAATTTTCAGGTCAGATCTTGCATTCTGGACGAAGATTGATTCATGCTCGGTAAAGGAATATGCAGTAGACAGCGTGAATTGCAATGCAATCAGAATAGTTAGGGAATTGGTTATCGGAGAGAATGGTATTTTCAAATTGCAATTGTCCGGAGAACGCCGCTACTTTCTTATGGTTTTGTTTGGTCATATTCAGATTAAAGCTTTGAACCTTACTTTTTCGGCGGGTGAAACTCTTTATTTTCAGAAACAGGAAATGGAGGAAATTTTAATTAAAAACAATTTGACCACAGAAAAAGCGGATATTCTCATTTTTGAAATGGAAGCCGACAAAAATGATCACTTTCATATTACAGAAAAAATAGAACTTAAAAATACAAATACCCTGATCAAAGCTTCCGAACATTTGCCCTTCAATAATTTTATCGGTTTGTATGAAGGCAGGAAAGAGGAGGTTTATTTTCTTAAAAATACCATGAATCCGATTTTCGGAATGGTATTGAATGGTGCTTTTGAATTTCAGAACAGGCTTCTGGAAGAAAGAGATGCAATCCTGCTTTGGGAAATAGAAAAGTTGGAATTCGAAGCATTAAGCAATAATGCAATCGTGATTTTTTTTGAATGTAATCAATGAAAATGTAATATCTATACGACCTTGTAATCACTTTTTTTAATAATTCACTATTTTCCAGGATGCCGTTGTGAAACATCATCCTGGTTTTCAATTCCTGAATGATGAAAGCCCGAATCAGATTAGCATTTCGTATCGTGATCGATCAGAATTCCCAACATGTGTGGGACAAATATGTATTTGAAGATACTTTTTTTGAATACAAAATCCAGCATCAGGTTTTTAATTCCAAAGAAAATCCGGTGAAAAATTATTGGGAACTTCTCATTCAGAATCCTCATTCCAAAAACATTCCGTTCCTGCTTTCAGCAGCTTGTGAAAACTATATCAGACAACTGAACGGCGAAATCAAAAGCCTTCCAGATGTTTTGGGAAATACTTTTTTCAAGTTCGAAAGCTATATGCTTGATGTGGTGAGCAGTAATATTGAAGATTCATCAAAACACAAAATAGGAATTACTTTCTTTTCTCCCGAAATTTTATTGATTGATATTGTTGGAAACCAGTATTTGCTGAGTGAAGAAACTGAGAAAAAAAATAGTTTCCAGACATTCATGATGCCTTTTCATCCGCAGGTTTCCATTATTTTTTATGAAGAGATTATGAATTAAAACTTTCCTTCCATTTTTTGATCATTTCGGAAAATCTTTGTTTTCCGAATGTTTTGTTCCTGATTTTCGTAACGGGGAAAATACCTTTTTCATCAGAAACCAAAAGAATCTCTTCTGCTTTCTGGCTTTCAAAAGCAATCATTTCTGCAGGCTCAATCTCAGCAAGATT
>DAMDNI010000187.1:2210-5962 GCA_032083825.1 Bergeyella sp.
AGATTATTGCGATGGATAAAGGTGATAAAATTTTCCATAAGTGGAGAAATGTAGGCGCCCTCCGTCTGTTTCGGAACTTTAATTGTTTTTCCTTGTAGAAACATCAAATTACCAAAAATACTCCTGGCAATTCTTTTATTCGGATTGAGTAGAATTACATCATCAAGATCATTTTCTTTTGCATAAATTTCAGCATAAATATTTTCCGGGCTGTGAACACGGATATTGCTCAGAAGATTGGTATTGACATTGATTTCTTTAATTAAATCCATTTCAAAATCCTGCTGCAAATCGAGCACGTCATTTTTTTCTGTAATATTGAACCAAAAAGCGATTTCTGTCTTTTCTAAAGGTTCATCGCTGATTTTCCGGTAAGCTAAAAAATTGATAATTCCGTTTTCCACTCCTTTGGAAAGAACTTCCTCATTAAAAAGATTCTGAAAATATTCCAAGGTGTAAGACAGAGGAATATTCATTCTCATCTTCCTCATAGAGGCCATCAAAAAGAAATAGCACTCTTCCGCCATAATAAGCTTGGCATTTTTCACAAAAAAAGATACTTTTACTGCATCACCATACAGAAATGCCCTATTCATGAGCTGAAAATTTTCGGAAGTATAAATCATGGATTAAAATCGAAAGATGAAGAAAAAAAATGAACGAAAAAAATCCCGTTCATCTGTATTTTGCTTTTAAGCTGCGCCTAATTTGATCTGGAGATTTTCGATCAGGTTTTCCCAATAGAGCCTGTTTTCGTTTTCGTCTCCTTCTTCGCAGAAGTCGGTAATATTAAGTGAAAGGTCTTCTGTAATTTCGTCAATTACAATTGTCATTTCGAAGAAATTTTTTGTTCCTTCGTCTTCTTCCCAACGAAAACGGACAAAACTTTCGGGCTTGTATCGGATAAGAGTAGCTTTCTCTGCAGGACCGCCTCCCCAGCTAAAATAGAAGTCATCGCCTTTCTCCACTACCTCTTCTGCAAACCACTCGGAAAGACCTTCCGCACTTGCAAGATATTCATATAAAATCTCTGAAAGACAATGCATTGGATATTCGTACTGCACTTTATGTTTCGCCATATTGCTCTCTTTTTAAACTGTCGCAATATATAAATTAATTTCTTAAAAATACAATTTAAAAAACTAATTTTTAGCAGTTTTTGGAGGCAAATATATGGGCATAAAATTATAGTTTCAGGAATAACTGGATAAAATTCCCAAAACCAATAAAGTGCTGATTATAAATTATTTAAAATCTATTCCTCATTCAAAACCTGTAAAATAATCTCACATCCTTCCCTTATCTCGTCATCGGATAAAGTAAGCGGAGGAGATATTCTCATATATTCATTCCTGTATAATTGCCAGAATACGATCAGACCTTTTTCCATACAGCGTTTTGCTACATGAAGTGTATATTCAGGGCTGCCGAGATTCACCGCAAGCATCAGACCTTTTCCGTTGATATTTTTAATTTTAGGATGATTTAGGAGTTGGCGAAAAAGACTTTCTTTTCTTTCCATTTCGTTCATCAATCCGCTATCCAGAACTTCTTTCAATGTTGCAAAGCTAGATGCAGCAATCAGCGGATTTCCTCCGAATGTCGTAATATGACCTAGTTTCGGAGAATGCGAAAGCGAATCCATAATTTCTACGGAACTCATAAAAGCTCCAACAGGGACTCCACCACCCATTCCTTTTCCCATAACCAGAATATCGGGAACGATACCATAATGTTCAAATGCAAACAGTTTTCCCGTTCTTCCAAATCCGGGTTGGATCTCGTCAAGAATTAATAAAGCTCCGACCTCTTCGCATCTTTTTTTCAAATTTCTGAAATAATTTTCATCGGGCATTAAAAATCCTGCTGCTCCCTGAATTGTTTCTGCAATTACGCAGGCTGTTTTTTCGGTAATTTTTTCAAATTCCTCTTCGTTATTAAATTCAATAAAATTGACCAAAGGAAGAAGCGGGCGGAATTCTCTTTTGTGAAATTCGTTTCCTGCAACGGATAAAGCACCATGAGTATTGCCGTGATATGCTTCTTTCATCGAAATAATCTCCTCTCGTCCTGTGTAGCGTTTTGCGAGCTTCAGAGCACCATCAATAGCTTCTGCCCCGGAATTCACTAGATATGTCACTTCTAAAGGTTCAGGAGTTGCTTGCGCAAGCAGCTTGCAAAGTTCCACAGGTTTTTCCTGGGAGTATTCTCCGTATACCATTACATGAAGGTATTTGTCTGCCTGTTCTTTAATCGCATTAATGATTTTCGGATGAGAATGTCCCAAAGTATTGGCAGAAACTCCGGCTACGAAATCCAGATATTTTCTCCCGTCTTTTCCGTAAATATAACTTCCTTCTGCTTTTTCGACTTCAAAACCTGAAGCGAATTTTGTGGTCTGCGCCTGATATTTAAAAAAATCGGTATTCATTATAATTAAAAAACTTTGTCAAAATTTCTTCTGACAAAGTTCGGAATTTATTCAAGATTATTTCTTTACTCTTTTAGGTTTTTTTGCTTCTTCTTTGACTTTTGCTTCATCAATTGCTTTTTGGGCTTTATTGTAAAGCGAATCGTCGGATTCGTATTGTATTTCTTTATAATCCGGGGAATCCAAAAATATGTCTTCCCATTTCCGCAAGCGGTCTTTTGTATTCCAGTTGAAATCTGTGAAAAACCTTTGTTCCTTCGATACTTTACTCATCGGATAAAGTTCGTTCTGAGCGGCAACATTGCATTCCAGAAACTGTATTCTTTTTTCTTCAAAAGTAGCTTCTATAATTCCGCAGGTAGACAGTGAAAGGCCGATACGTTCGGTCTGTTTGGTTTTTTCATTCTGATCATCTGCGTATGTAATGGCTTGAGCATTCCCGATTACTCTGGCTGATTTGATATCATTCTTGTTGTAATATACTGTCATCAGCTTGCCTTTTACCTGATGAAATTCGTCTTTCATGTTCAGGGAATCGACTTTGCTGATGGCAAAAGCATTTCCGATGACTTTCAGGGAGTCAATGTATTCTTTTTCGGTATCAAAATATGCTTCGATCTTATCTCCGGTTACTTGTTTTTCGCCGCTCCATAAAACAGGATTTACATTCAAATGCATCACTCCGTCCGTTTCATTAAAACTTAGAGAATCTGCTCTTGCCTGTGCATTGGATTTGAACATTCTTGCCTTTTTGTAAGCCCGGAGAAAACTTTTTTTCTTATTGATGTTCACGGTATCCGGATGTTGGTAGGCAAGGATTTTTTCAGCAGAAAAATAAATGGAATCTTTTTCTAAAATCTTCACTGCATACGGCTTATCCGTAATCATTGCAGAGTCCTTTTTTTCATAAATTTCTCCGTAACCCCCTTTGATATAACGATTTTCTTTAGGATCGCGTAAAAGCACATTTCCTGTAGCCTTACCGAAACCACTGATCTGGTTGTAATACATTGTATCTCCTGTGAGAATTTTCCCGTTGTAATAGATGACGGAATTCTTATTCAGAAAAGCTTCTTTGGTATTTTGGTTAAATGAGCCGTTTTCGGTATAAATGCGATTGGATGGATTTTGTTTGTTGGTAATTGTAGTTGGCCCGTTGAAAAAAGCTGTATTGGTAATCTGATTTTGCTTTATATTTTCTCCTTCAATCGTATAATCTTTATTGTCGATTTTTACATTTCCTGTAAAGTCAATCATTTTTGATGCAATATCATACGTAGCAGATTTTGTGTACATTACGTTGTTCTGCGAATCAATAATG
>DAMDNI010000188.1:0-1030 GCA_032083825.1 Bergeyella sp.
TGCGTCAATATGGGATTTGGCTGGCTTCTGAGCGGAAAATTCGAAGAATACTGGAAATTCGGATTTTGGTTCATCGGTTTGCTTTCACTCTACACGATATGGAAGCTCAAAAATGTTAGTTATGAAGAATCATCCACCCAAAATCTGCAAAGCTTTAAAGGTTTCATGAAAAATTTTTCGTTCCAGAATATCCTTTTTTTCATTATTTTATTTCTGATCGTCTTACTGGAACAATGCCTGAATTCATGGCTTCCAACATTTTATAAGAAAAACCTGAACGTAACTTCCTTCTATGCACTGCAGTCTTCAGCGTTTCTGGCTTTTTTCTCATTTATTGGCAGATACGTTACCAGTAGAATTATAGGGCGTTTCACGTGGCAGAAATATATTTTCACCTGTCTCTGCACTGTGATTTCTCTCATGTTTTTATCACAGCTATTGGTGAATAATGTAAAAGAAAACCTATGGGTTTTATTATTCGTTTTTCCGGTTTTAGGGCTTTTTACAGCACCACTTTATCCGTTGTACAATTCTAAATTCCTAATCAATATTCCTACGGAAAAAATTAATATTACCGTGTCTCTGATTATGATTGTTTCCTCTTTAGGAAGTTCTGTCGGATCAATTGGGATGTCGCTTGTTTTTCATTACGGTTTAGATCATTACTTTATCCTTTTTGCAACTGTTCCTCTTTTAATAATATTATTTGTAACACTTATTTTTTTTCAAAGACTTATTTTGAGACAATAAATTTTTTATAAATTTGGATTCATATGAAACCAGAAAACACGAAAAAAAATCAAACGCTCCAGGATCTCATCACAACTAGAGATTTTGTTGAGCATCTTTCGGTGGATTGTGTGATTTTCGGATTTGATACCGAAAAGCTTAAACTGAAAGTTATACTTCTAAAATATCATGATCTTGATTTGTGGTCTCTTCCCGGAGGATTTGTCTTTCAGGAAGAAGATCTTCGTGAAGCGGCGGCGAGGGTTCTTTATGAGAGGACAAATCTTAAAAACCTGTTCCT
>DAMDNI010000188.1:1040-5402 GCA_032083825.1 Bergeyella sp.
ACCGAAAACAATACCCATCAGATTCTACTGAGAAATAAAGGAATTGAAGTTCCGAAAGATCACTGGATTTTCCAAAGGTTTGTAACTGTGGGATATTGCAGCCTTATTGATTATACGCTTGTAGAAACTTTTCCGGATTCTTTGAATGAAGTATGTCAATGGTTTTATGTAGACGAACTTCCCGATTTGGCTTTTGACCATCAGAGAATTATTGATATAGGATTAAAGCACTTAAGGAAAAGTATTGATACACAACTTGTTGCATACAATCTTTTGCCCGAAAAATTCACAATGAATGATCTTCAGAGTTTGTATGAAGTCGTTTTAGGTGAAAAATTCAGAAGAAATAATTTCCAAAGGAAAATGCTCAGTCTCAATACTTTGGAACGACTTGAGAAATATTTCAGCGGTTCAGCCAACAAAGCGCCTTACTTATATAAATTTAAAGAAAGTGAAATAAATTTTCTCGATTAGCAGGAAAATTTTATTTTAGGAAAAAAAATCCAATGTCATATTATCCCCTTACTTCCATTCCTGATTATTTCGGAATTGATGCTTTACTTACCGAAGAACACAAGCTTATCCGCCAGTCTGTAAGAGATTGGGTTGAGAGTTTTGTAATGCCGAGAATAGACCAAGCTGCACAACATCATACCGATTTACCGAATCTGATGAAAGAATTGGGAAAAATAGGAGCATTAGGCCCGTACATTCCCGAAGAATATGGAGGAGCTGGTTTAGATCAGATTTCGTATGGCCTGATTATGCAGGAATTGGAAAGAGGTGATTCGGCGGTTCGTTCCGCGGCCTCTGTGCAGAGCTCTTTGGTCATGTTTCCGATTCATGAATTCGGTTCTGAGGAACAGAAAAGGAAATATTTACCCCAATTAGCTGCTGGAGAAATGATTGGTTCATTTGGTTTGACAGAACCTAATCACGGTTCAGATCCAGGCTCGATGGAAACCAATTTTAAAGATATGGGCGATCATTATCTTCTGAATGGTGCCAAAATGTGGATTACCAATTCGCCGCTTTGTGATATTGCGGTAGTTTGGGCAAAAAACGAAGAAGGTAAAGTCCATGGGCTTATTGTTGAACGCGGTATGGAAGGTTTTACTACTCCTGAAACCCATAATAAATGGAGCCTTCGCGCTTCCAAAACCGGTGAATTGGTTTTCCAGAATGTAAAAGTTCCGAAAGAAAATCTTTTACCCAATGTTTCAGGATTAAAAGGCCCACTTTCCTGCTTAAATTCTGCTCGTTACGGAATTTCATGGGGCGTAATCGGAGCTGCAATCGACTGTTATTGTACTGCACTTCAATATTCTAAGGAAAGAAAACAATTCGGAAAGCCAATTGCTTCTTACCAGTTACAGCAAAAGAAACTCGCAGAATTCGTGACTGAAATTACAAAAGCACAATTGCTTTGTTTACAGCTAGGAAATTTAAAAAATAAACATACAGCAACTCCTGCTCAAATCTCAATGGCAAAAAGAAACAACGTAAAAATGGCAATTGAAATCGCAAGAGAATCCCGGCAAATCCTTGGTGGAATGGGAATTATGGGAGAATTCCCGATGATGCGTCACGCTGCCAATCTTGAATCTGTGATTACTTACGAAGGAACACACGATGTACATTTATTAATTACCGGGTTGGATATTACCGGAATTAATGCTTTTTCTTGATTTAATAAAATTGAATAATAAAAAAAGCGCACCTTTATAGTCGCGCTTTTCATTTATGAATTTGATTTAAGCAGAATTTCTGCTCGCATTGATATTCCCGAATAGAGAACGCATGACAAGCTTTTCATAAGCTTCCTTATTTCCTTCATTATTCTGAATTTTCATCAGCGCATATTGCTGAATGCTTAATAAAGGCAGTACAATTTTTTCCCTGATCTTAACAGATTTTCGGGATAACGGCTCTTCTTCCTGAAGAATTTTATAGCCTGTCACCTCAAGCATCATTTCTTTTGAAAGGTTAAATTCTTTAAACAGGACATTCCAGAATTCGCCGAACTTTTCGTGATTTCTCATATAATAAGTAAGCGGAAAATAGGTTTTATTCATACTCATCATCGAGTTGAGAACCAATGTTTTAAAGAAATCAGAATTTTTGTAAAGTGCTTTCACTTCATCAAACCTGCCCTGGTTTTTTAAATCTTCTAATGCAGTTCCGAAACCAAAGAAACCTGGAATATTCTGCTTAAGCAAACTCCATGATCCTACAAAAGGAATTGCACGCAAATCTTCAAATTTCAATTCATTATCGGCACCTCTTTTTGAAGGGCGGCTTCCGATGTTGGTTTTTCCATAATATTGTAAGGTACTCATTTCCTGAAGATAAGGCACAAATTTCGGATGTGCTTTCAGATCAGAATACTTTTTGAAACTGATCTCTGCCAGTTCTTCGATCAGCTTTCTTTCACTTTCGGTAAGGTCTTTTTTAGAATCTTTGAAAACGTCATTTTCAATTCCGGCTGTGAGCAATTGTTCAAAATTATATTTTGCCTGGTCTTTATTTCCGAAAACAGAAGTAATTGTTTGCCCCTGAATGGTAAGCTCAATCCGATTATTGGCAATGGTTTTGCCTTGTGAAGCATAGAAATCATGTGTTTTTCCTCCACCTCTTGCAGGCGGCCCGCCACGTCCGTCAAAGAAAATTACTTTCACATCATTTTTCTCTGAAATTTCTGAAAGTTTTTCTTTCGCTCTGTAAATTTCCCAGTTTGCTTTTAAGTAGCCTCCATCTTTTGTTCCGTCCGAAAAACCGAGCATGATGGTTTGATAATTTCCTCTGTTTTCGATATGTTTTCTGTAAACCGGGAGCTCATAAAGCTGTCTCATTACTTCCTCGCAATTGGCCAGACCTTCCATCGTTTCAAAAAGCGGAACAATATCCATTTTGATCTCATCTTCCTGATAACCGCACATTTTGAAAAGGGCATATACATTCAGAACATCTTTGATTTCATCAGAATTTGAAATGATATAGCGGTTCATCCCGCGTTGTCCGTTTCTTCTCTGAATCAGTTTTATATTCTGAATATTCTGAATTGTGTCAGCCGTAATATCTTCAAATTCTTCAGGTTTCAAAACAATATTATTTTCCAAAAGCCATTTTAATTTATCTTCTTTTGAAAGTTCATCAATATTCAATCCTGATTTTTTTGAAATGATTTCATCTACCACATTCTGGTGAATCCTGCTATCCTGGCGAATGTCCAGCGTTGCGAAGTGAGTTCCAAAGATTTTTACACGATCGCGGTAATCGTCCAGAAGATTTCTGAAAAGCCCGTTATGCTGGTCAACTAAAATCTGGTCTGCTTCATCTATTTTATTTAAAATTTCTTCTGCGGTAATTTCTGCATCTTCAGTAAAAATAGCATGATAAAGCTTATGGCTCAAATCTTCTAATACGTCAGAAACACCCCGGAAACTGAGTTTTCTTCGCAAAAACTTAATACTTCCATAATAACACTTCAGAATATTTATATGAAGTTCTTTTGCTACTTTTACAGTGGTTTCTGCAGTTACAAAAGGATTTCCGTCACGGTCTCCACCCGGCCAGAAACCAAGCTGTACAATATCCTGATGCGGAACAAAATTGCGGGTTTCAAAATTGTTCTTGATTTTTTTGTAAAGCTCCCCAATGGTTTCGTAGTACACATAACGCAGGTAATAGATGATGCTCATGGCTTCATCCAAAGGTGTAGGGCGTTCTTTATTGACAAACGGAGTTTTCCCAAGCTGCTGCAATAATGCATCAATACTGGTGATAGAATCATCCATAATCGCCGAACGGAGATCATGAATAATTCTCTGGACAGAATTTGGATAAAACTGTGTAGGATGCGCAGTAAAGACGACCTTGATTCCGAAATCCTTAAGTTTTTCACGGGTTTTTTCAAGCTCGTGTTCCTGAAGAGCTCTTTCGTGAAGGTGAATTACCGTTCCTGCATCACTTTCAGAATGCAGTTTGCTAAAAGCAGCATCTTCGATACTATCGAATAAAACTACTTGTCTTTCAATATATTGAATGATTTTAAAAAGAAGCTCAAGCTTTTGATCTTCTGTTTTAAGATCGGTATGTTTCTCAAAAAAAGTTTCTAAAATTTCTTCAGGACTTTTTCCTTCTTTTTCGTATCCTTCTTTGCTTTCTTCATACAAAAATGGGAGAAGCATTCCGATATTCGTCATTTTATCATACGGCAAACTCATAAAAAGCGAGTTGTAAATCTGGAACTTATTTTCCACAATCTGCCGGAATTTTTCTGTGCGCTGATCGTTTATCATAGGACAAATGTAAGATTTACCCTTTAAAAAATAATGGACAGAACAAAATTTATGAAAAATT
>DAMDNI010000188.1:5412-5945 GCA_032083825.1 Bergeyella sp.
AATTTAATTTAAATTTTTACTGGTTCTAAAGCTTTTGGCAAAAATGAATTCGGGAAAATCTGCCTTGCTTCATCTGTAAACACAGAAAGGTCGGAATAACGATTGGAAAAATGACCTAAAATCAGCTTCCCGACGTTTGCTTTTCTGGCAATGCGGGCAGCTTCCAAAGCGGTGGAATGTCCTGTATAATCTGCCATTTCTTTCAAATCATGCAGAAAAGTGGACTCATGATACAATACATCTGCATTCTGGATAACCGGAACAATATCTTCTTTAATACGGGTATCACTGCAGAAAGCATAAGAAACAGAAGGCGTAGGATCTAAGGTCAGGCTTTCATTTTTTAATACAAAACCATCCTGGAGAACAAAATCTTTCCCGTTTTTCAAATTCTGATAATCACAGGTCTGGATTTCCGGATATTTTGAAATTTCTGACATACTCAGATGTCTTTCTTTCGGCTTTTCCCTGAAAAGATAACCGTTGCAGTAAATCCTGTGATCCAAAGGAATGGTATATACTTCTACCCTTTT
>DAMDNI010000189.1:0-5935 GCA_032083825.1 Bergeyella sp.
TGAGTTTTCGGATTCTAAGACAAAATCTCCTTTGCTCGGATTAGGATAAATGCGCAAAGAATTGTTTTTATTGATTTCAGAGGAAGTGAGAAATTGTACATAAGCATTTCCGAAATTCAAAATTCCATATCCCATTTGCCCGCTGTAATTTGGATAAAGCGAAGATTTCTGACGGAGAACCGATTTCACTGTTTCACGATTCATGGTTTTGGGTAAAGCCTGAAGAAGACTGGCAACACCGCCTGCCGCCAAAGGTGTTGCGAAAGATGTCCCGCTTCCTGAGGTTGCTGAATTATTATAAACCATGGCTGTTGAGCTTCCTCTTGTACTTGCATCCGGTTTTATCACTCCCAAATAATTAGGGCCGTAAGAAGAAAATCCTGAACTTTCACCTGTAGCAGTTACAGAGCCGATTGTAAATACTTTTTCGTTATCGGAAGGAGTAATAATGTAATGCCAGTCTCCGTTGCCTTCATTTCCGGCAGCTTCTAAAACAATAATTCCTTTTTCTGAAGCAATTTGTGCTCCGCGCGCAACAAATGATCGGGAACCAGTCATATCTTCATAAGTATAATTGTATCGGGGATCATCGAAAAAATCTCCGTAGCCTAATGATGCAGAAATAATATCAACGCCTTTCTGTCGGCATCTTCTGCCGCCTCAATCCAGTAAAGCTCTTCTTCGGGGATTTCCTCAGGACCAGATTCTGTGACATACAGATAAAAATCTGCATCAGGAGCAGAACCGACATACTGCCCGTCAATATAACCGGCTATTACTCCTAAGCAATAAGAGCCATGAGTATTAAAATCAAGGTTATAAAGATCATTGTTTTTCGAAATAAAATTATATCCTCCCTTTATTTTACCTAGATTTCTGAGCCTTGAGTATCCGCTTCCTGTATTCACTCTCGGAAAACCTGTGTCAAGAACTGCGATGGTTATCCCTTCTCCTGTAAATCCTTGTTGATGAAGTGTTCTTAGATTAATCTGGTCGATCTGAGCAGCTCCGGTTCCGTAATTAAATTCGGTTTTACCATTATGTTCATTATTGAATTTTTCAAATTTATTCTGCTTATTTTGCTTTCCTCCTGAACTGTTTTTTACAAAAGATTCTACCGACTGTACAAATGGCTGGTTTTCAAGAAGAGTGATTTGTGATGCAGTTGCATTTACAGCAACACCGTTTAGCCATTTTGAATAATCAGAAACGGTAAATCCTAAATTCTGAATATTCTGAATGTAAGAAGCTTCAATCGGAGCATCCTGATCATTGAGCGGGATTCCTAGGTTTGTCCGTCTGTCCAAAGCTTTCTGTGTAAGTTCGGATAACGGATTGGCATAAAATGCTGCTTTATTCGGCTTATCCCTAAAAAACACAAAAACCAATTCTGTCTGTGCATTTATAAGACTGTAAGTCAGAAAAATAGAGGTGAGTATAATTTTTTTCATGAAGATTTTTATTTCAAAGATAATTGAAATTTAAATAAAAAATATCAGGAAATTGATTATCCGTTTTCTTTGCGGAGAAAATTTCAGTAATTTTACGGAAACAATTATTTATGAAAAAGATCCAAATGGTAGATCTGCAAACGCAGTATTTCAAAATAAAAAATGAAGTCGATAATGCAGTTTTCAATGTAATGGAATCTGCTGCTTTCATTAACGGCCCTGAAGTGAAGTCTTTTCAGAAAGAAATGGAAGAATATCTGAATGTAAAACACGTAATCCCATGTGCCAACGGAACAGATGCGCTTCAAATTGCTTTAATGGCTTTGGATCTGAAAGAAGGAGACGAAGTGATCACCGCTGATTTTACTTTTGCCGCTACTGTGGAAGTGATACACCTGTTAAAACTGAAATCAGTTCTGGTAGATGTTGATTATGATACATTCACCATTAATCCTGAGAAAATAAAAGCAGCGATAACAGATAAAACAAAAGCAATAATACCTGTACATCTTTTCGGCCAGTGCGCCAATATGGAAGAAATTCTGAAAATAGCGAAAGACCACAATCTTTATGTGATCGAAGATAATGCTCAGGCAATCGGTGCAGAATATACTTTTTCTGACGGAACGGTTAAAAAATCCGGAACGATCGGAACAATAGGGACAACTTCCTTTTTCCCTTCCAAAAACCTTGGATGTTATGGCGATGGCGGGGCTATTTTTACTCACGATGACGATCTGGCTCACCGTTTAAGAGGAATTGTAAACCACGGAATGTATGAACGCTATTATCATGATGAAGTGGGAGTTAACTCCAGATTAGACAGTATTCAGGCAACAATTCTTAGAAAAAAACTTCCGGTTTTGGACTCTTATAACGAGGCCAGAAAAAAAGCCGCAGATTATTATGACGAAGCATTTTCAGGACATCCGGACATTCTGATTCCTGCGAGATCTGAACATTCGACACACGTTTTCCATCAATATACTTTAAGAATCCTGAACGGTAAGAGGAACGAGCTTCAGAAGTTTTTGGGAGAGAAAGAAATTCCTGCGATGATCTATTATCCCGTCGCACTGCGCAAGCAGAAGGCTTATTATCAGGAAAGTAATGATGCTGATTTTATCAATACTGACAAGCTTTTGGATCAGGTAATTTCTTTACCGATGCATACCGAATTAGACGAGGAACAGCTGAAATATATTACAGATGCTGTTTTGGAGTTTATGAAGTAGTGCTTTGATGAAAAGAAATATTTTCAAAATAAGATTGTTTTACTATTTGGTTATATTGTTGAATAGTAGTATTTTACTTTTCTCTTTAATGAGGACTATTTCTGTTTTTGAAAATTTCAGTATAGTTAAACTTATAATAATCCTTATTCAAATTGCCGTAAATATTGTTACTGTAATATCTCTTCTGGAAAAGTATAAAAATGTTATGCTTTGGTTAAATATGAGCATTATAATCATATTAATTAAAATACTCTTTGAAATTTTATTTTTTAAATATCCTGATGATTCGTTATATAAGTGGTGTATTTTTTTTGGTTCTTATTTATTATTAATAAACATTTTAAAAAATAAAGAATTTAAACAGGAATGCATCATGGCAGAGGAAATTGAAGAACTCGGAAAAATTACTAATAACTAATAAATAAAAAATGACCATACTTGTAACCGGAGGTTTAGGCTACATTGGTTCACACACTGTTGTAGAACTTTTGAACAACAATTTTGACGTCGTTATTGTAGACGATCTTTCCAACACTGAAAAATTTATCCTTAAAAATATTGAAGAAATTACAGGGAAAAAACCTGTTTTTTATCCTTTTGACCTGAAAAGAAAAGAATTGCTGAAACAGGTTTTTGATGCCCATACAATTGATGGCTGTATCAATTTTGCCGCTTTCAAAGCAGTGGGAGAAAGCCAGGTAAAACCGATTGATTATTATGAAAATAATCTTTTTTCGCTCATCAATATTCTTCAGGAATTTAAACAAAGAAATATCTCTAATTTTATTTTCAGTTCATCGTGTACGGTTTACGGTCAGGCCGACCACATGCCGATTAACGAAAATACACCGCTGAAAATGCCGGAAAGTTCTTATGGAAAAACCAAGCAGATGGGCGAAGAAATCCTAAAAGATTTTGCTGAAGCTTACCAGAAGAAAATTTCCTTATTGCGTTATTTCAATCCGATTGGCGCACATCCTTCTGCAAAATTAGGAGAGCTGCCGATTGGCATTCCGAATAACCTGATCCCGTATGTTTCTCAAACAGCAGCAGGAATCCGTGAAAAACTGAGCATTTGGGGAGATGATTATCCGACTCCGGACGGAACCGCGGTTCGGGATTATATTTATGTCGTAGATTTAGCGAAAGCGCATGTTGCTGCTTTAAAAAAGCTGATTTCGTCAGATTCTGAAACTTTGATTGATATTTATAATCTGGGAACAGGACAAGGCTCATCTGTTTTAGAAGTGGTTCACGCTTTTGAAAACGCGAACAATGTGAAAGTTCCGTATCAGATTTGTGAAAGAAGAGCAGGAGATATTACCATAGCTTATGCAAATGCGGACAAGGCAGAAAAAGAACTGAACTGGAAATCTGAAACAAGCCTGGAAGAAGCTTTACGCACAACTTGGCAATGGCAAAAATACCTGGAATCCAGAAAATAATCCATTCATAAAAAAAATCCCGATAAAACCGGGATTTTTTATTGTAGAAATTTAAGAAGCTGGTCGATTGCATTTTTTCGGTGGCTGATTTTGTTTTTTTCTTCCGATGGCATTTCTGCAAAAGTTCTTGCATGGCCATTCGGAACAAAAATAGGATCATAGCCAAACCCTTTTTGTCCTTTATTTTCAGCTAATAAATTCCCGTGTACTTTACCTTCAAAAAATTGTGAACCTGATTGGTCATAGTAGCACAAAACTGTTATGAAATAAGCTTTTCTGTCTGCTTCATCTTGCATTTCCCTAAGTACTTTTTCAATATTCTTTGCAAAATCATGATCTCCGGCATAACGGGCAGAAAAAATTCCGGGTCTTCCGTCCAAAGCTTCAACTACTAATCCGGAATCGTCACCAATACTCGGAATTCCTGTTTTTTCGAAACAATATTTTGCTTTGATTTCAGCGTTTTCTTCAAATGAACTGCCATCTTCCACGATTTCATCATGAATATCATAATCTGTTAAAGATTTCACTAAAAAATCATTTCCAAGAATCTGCTGGATTTCTTCTTTTTTATGTTGGTTGTGTGTGGCAATGAGGATTTCTTGAGGCATTATATATTTTAAATTAAAAATTTTTATTCCGAATAAATGACTTTATTTTTTCTTGTAAAAAGGTAAAAGAAAATGGAAAACAAAACAATTCCTGCCGCCAAAATCATCCATTCCGGAGTTTTGGAAGCCAATGAAAAATTTTCAGTATCTGTAAATGTAATTAAAAGCGTGGAAATCAAATTATTAAAAGCATGCAGCAGCATCGGAAGCAGCAGAGATTTTGTCTTTTGATATACTGTTCCGAGAACGAAACCTAACAAAACAGCACCTACAAACTGCCACGGATTTCCATGAACCAGGCCAAAGAAAAAAGCAGATATCCAGATTGCTTTTAGGGGTTTCATTCCACCGTTGATCAGGCCTTTCTGAACAATTCCGCGAAAAATAATTTCCTCAAAAATTGGCGCCATTATGACTGTCATTATAATCATTGTCGGCAAATCTTTGGAAATCATTCCCATTAATTCTGAAAACCACTCATACATTTGCCCCCAAAAAGGTCCTGTTATTGGGATTTGAGAGGTGAAGAAATCTGCAATCAGCATCATCCCAAACATCATGGGGAAAATCAAAAGATAAGTATAAAAATTGGCTGTAGAAAAATTAAAATTCAGCTTTTTTCCTGTGGAAGGACGACATACAAAATAATCAAAAGCAAAAATAATAAATGAAAAAACAAAGGCATTTCCAAATACAACAAAAAAATCAAAATCAACAGAACTTTTATCCGTAATAAAAGCATAAGCCCCAGACAAACTCCCGAGAATTAAGCTCGAAACCAAATATCCGCCAATTAAAGCAAGAATGCCGGATCCGTCAAATTTATACCTCGGGAAACTGTTTTTTTCAGCCATTAATCAGAATTTGGGCAAATATAATTGAAGCATTTTAAAATCTCATTAAAAATCACGATTTTTGCACCCATAATTTTAAGCATGTCAGATTTAATCAAAGAAATACAAAAACGTAAAACATTCGGAATCATCTCTCACCCTGATGCCGGAAAAACAACGCTTACGGAAAAATTACTTCTTTTCGGAGGTGCAATTCAGGAAGCTGGAGCCGTAAAATCTAATAAGATTAAAAAAGGAGCCACATCCGATTTCATGGAAATTGAACGCCAGAGAGGAATTTCTGTGGCAACTTCTGTTTTGGCATTTAATTATAAAGGTCATAAAATCAATATTCTCGAT